>NZ_ALVC01000169.1:0-28778 GCF_000293195.2 Sphingomonas sp. LH128 | reverse complement strand
GGCCGAGAGCGTCGGCGCGGTGACCATGCCGCTCATCAGCTTGAACGTCTCGTCCAGCGAAGTCGGCGTGGCATTGGGCAGGTCGAGCTTGAACACGGTCTGCGTAGTGGAAGTCACCGCATTGGTATCGCTGCCGAAAGTCGCGCCAAGCCGCTGGAACGCGGCGATCGCGGTGCCCTCAGGGATGTACTTGGACTGGCGGAACAGCATGTGTTCGAGCAGATGCGCATAGCCGCGCTCGCCATCGGTCTCGTAGAGCGAACCGGCATCGACGCGGATGCGGATCGAGACCTGGCCCGGCGGCACTCCGTTCTTGCGCACCGCATACTTGATGCCATTGGGCAGTTCGCCGAAGTGCCATTCCGGATCATGCGGAATGTCGCTGCCGCGATAGAGCCACGGATCGGCCTGGCCGACCGAGGGGGCCACGATCGGCGCAGTATCGGGCACCGACTGAGGCTGCGCGGTTTGCGCCTGCGCCTCCGGCACCAACAGGAGCGGAATCGGAGCCTGGGCAAGGAGAAGCAGGCAGGCGAGCGAGCGAGCGGCGCGCGGGGAGGTCGTCATTACGCAAGGTATAGGGAGGCCTCTCCTTAAGGGCCAGTGAATAGCGCCGTCATTTCGGCGCTCGTTTCGCCGCTTTCATGGCCCTTGTACCCTTGACCCTCCCGACACTTCACCTAAATCGCAATCACCATGTTCATAGAAACCGAAACAACGCCCAATCCCTCGACGCTCAAGTTCCTGCCCGGCCGGCAGGTCATGACTTCGGGCACGCGCGAATTCCTTTCGCCCGAGGATGCGGAAACCTCGCCGCTGGCACAGGCGCTGTTCGACCTCGGTGACGTGGTCAGCGTGTTCTTCGGCGGCAGCTTCATCGCGGTTACGGCGGCGCCCGGCGTCGAGTGGCCCTCGCTGCGCCCGCAGGTGGTCGCGATCCTGCTCGACCATTTCGTTTCGGAAGCCCCTCTGTTCACCGGCGGCGACGCCAGCGGTTTCTCGGTTCCGGCCGAGGACGAGGATTATGGCGACGACCCGGCCGACGCCGACATCGTCGCCCAGATCAAGGACCTGATCGAAAGCCGCGTGCGCCCGGCCGTCGCCAACGATGGCGGCGACATCATTTACCGCGGTTTCCGCGAAGGCGTCGTCTACCTCTCGATGCAGGGCGCCTGCTCGGGCTGTCCGTCCTCATCGGCGACGCTCAAGCATGGCATCGAAAGCCTGCTCAAGCATTACGTCCCCGAAGTCAGCGAAGTCCGCGCGGCCTGAACGGCGCGATGACGACGCGGCGCGGGATATTCGCGTGACGGCCGCCTCCACCCTGGTGATCGACAGCGCGACCGACGCCTGTTCGGTCGCGCTCTTCTCGGGCGATACCCTCGTCGCGGGTGAGTATCGCCTGCTTGGGCGCGGCCATGCCGAAGCGTTGGTGCCGATGATCGCCGCCTTGCCCGGCAAGGGCCGCGCGAACCGCATCGCCGTCGCGCTCGGCCCCGGCAGCTTCACCGGCGTACGCGTCGGCCTCGCCGCCGCTCGCGCGCTGGCGCTGGCTTGGGGAGCGCACACGGTCGGCTATCCCACACTGGCCCTCATCGCAGCCATGGCCCGCGGCAGCGAAGGGAACCGGCCGCTTGCCGTCGCCACCTCGGGCGGGCACGGCGAATGGTTCGTCGAGAGCTTCGCCGCTGACGGCACCGGCACACACGCCCTCGCCTCGCTGCGCCCCGATGCCGCCGCCACTTCGGTGACCGAAGAACTCGTCGTCGGCAGCCAGGCGCAGGCATTGATCGCGGCGCGAGGCTCCGGGCGGGCATTGCCCCTGCTTCCCGACGCGCGCGCTTTTCTGCTCCTGCCCGAGACGGCGCTGCTGACGGAAACTCATCCGCTCTACGGACGCGGCCCCGATGCCAAGTTGCCTGCGGGGGCGGCATGATCGACGATATCGACCGGATCATGGCGGTCATGACCGCATCGTTCGACCCGGTCTACGGCGAAGCGTGGAATCGCCGCCAAGTCGAGGACGCGCTGAAGTTCGGGAACTGCCATTACGAAGTCTTGTGTGCGCAAGGTCACATACCGGACGAGACCGAATCGGCCGCGGGTTTTTTCTTGTCGCGCACCGGATTTGAAGAAGAAGAACTTCTGCTCCTTGCGGTAACCCCCGAAAGTCGCGGACAAGGACTTGGGCGCGCACTTCTCCAAAACCTTCGCATCGGTGCTATCAGTCGCGGCGCGCATCGGCTGCTTCTCGAAATGAGAAGAGGTAATCCTGCCGAAACACTTTACAGAAATTTCGGCTTTTACCCGATTGGCGAAAGACGCGAATACTATCGCACTCCAAGCGGTCAGCGGCTCGACGCTGTTACATTTGCCTGCGACATCGGTTGAAATAGGGTCGAAGTGGCCCTTTTCATTCATGAATCGATTAATGCAAGTCACGTGCAACTTTGAATCGAACTTGCACTCGTCGTGAAAATCGTTCATTGCGTCGCACAGGCAGACCTGCAAAGGTTTGCCGCCTGAATAACTTGGTCGCACCAAAGGACGTAGTAGAAATGGAAACCATCCAGACCGACCTGAACGAGACGCTGATCACGCTCGCGTCGGACATCGTCGCCGCGCACGTCAGCAACAACAGCGTCTCGGTCGAAGATCTTCCCACTCTCATCACCAACGTCTACGGTGCCCTCGCCGGCCTCGGCGGCGCCCCCGTGGTTGAGGAAGAGAAGCCCGAGCCTGCCGTTTCGATCCGCGCCTCGGTCAAGCCCGATTACATCGTGTGCCTTGAAGACGGCAAGAAGCTCAAGATGCTCAAGCGCCACCTCATGACGCACTACAACATGACCCCGGAAGACTACCGCGCGCGCTGGAACCTGCCCGCCGATTACCCGATGGTCGCCCCCAACTATGCCGAGAAGCGCCGCGAACTGGCGAAGAAGATCGGCCTGGGCCGCAAGTCGAACGCGCGCCGCGGTCGCAAGCCCAAGACCGCCGCAGCCTGATCCTTCTTGGGCGGTCGCCCGAGGCCTGACCTCCGACGCACCCGCACTCACGTTACGGAAATTCGATTTTCCGGGGACAAAGGGTGCGATCGATTGCCAGGGCCCGGTAACCGACCGTCCAACTCGGTTGTGATTGCAGGCGCATCGCCTTATCTAGGCGGTGCGCCTTCTTCTTTACTTACAGGTCCACCGTGAACCAACCCATCGACATCGAAGCCCTCTGCGCCGAGCGTGGCCTGCGCATCACCGAACAGCGTCGCGTGATCGCCAAGGTCCTATCGGAAAGCACCGACCACCCCGACGTCGAAAAGCTGCACGAACGTGCGACCGCGATCGACCCCGGCATCTCGATCGCCACGGTCTACCGCACCGTGCGCCTGTTCGAAGAGGCAGGCATCCTCGATCGCCACGACTTCGGCGACGGCCGCGCCCGCTATGAAGCCGCGCCCGAGGCGCACCACGATCACATGATCGACGTCGAGAGCGGCCAGGTCATCGAATTCGTCGATCCCGAACTGGAAGCCCTGCAGCGCCAGATCGCCGAGCGTCTGGGCTACCGCCTCGTCGACCATCGCATGGAACTCTACGGCGTCCGCCTCGACCGCGAGGACGGCGAGACCACTCCGCGCCGCTAAGCGATACCATGACCACGACCATGCCCCTCGCCGACCGCCGTATCGCGGCCTGGGGCTGGCCGCTGATCGCGCTGCGCCTTGCCGCCATGCTGGCATTGCTGGTCGCGAGCGTGGCGCTTTATTACATTTTCGCACCGTTCACCGCGCGCAACCCGGTCCCGCGCCGGTTCCTGCGCGGTGTCGGCGCCATCGCGGGCCTTCGCGTGCAGGTTCGCGGCGCCCGCCCGGCCCGGCGCACCTTCTTCCTCGCCAATCACGTCAGCTGGCTGGATATCCTCGCCCTCGCCGGGCGCACCGGCAGCGCCTTCGTCGCGCATGACGGCCTCGCGCAGATCGGCCCGCTGCGCTGGCTGTGCGAAATGAACGACACCGTCTTCGTCGCCCGGCACGAACGCCGCAGCGTCTCCGCTCAAATCGAGCAGGTTCGCGCCGCGCTGAGCGATACCGGCGCGCTGACGATCTTCCCCGAAGGCACGACTTCGGACGGAACCGGCACGCTGGCATTCAAGTCCTCGCTGCTGTCCGCGATCGAGGGCGATTCGGATATTCCGGTGCAGCCGGTGTGGCTCGACTACGGTGCGGAAACCCGCACGGTAGCCTGGGTGGGCGAGGAACCGGGGCTCGATAATGCTCTCGCCATTCTGGCGCGCTGGCGGCCGGTGGACCTGACGCTTCACTTCCTGCCGCCGCTCTCGCCCGAGGATCGCGCCGACCGCAAGCGCATGGCGGCGGCCGCTCGAACAGCTATCGAAGCGGCGCGAACGGGGTTCTGACCCCAGCTTCGATTATATCGTCGTCATTCCCGCGAAAGCGGGAACCCATCTCCTGATGGTGCCTGTCGAACGGGCGTCAGTTGGGTCCCCGCCTTCGCGGGGATGACGGCAAACTTTCAATCGGAAGCATCACGCGGAAGAAGGCGAGGCTCACACGCCCCAGCCACACCCTCAACGCGTGGCGTTGTAAGCCAGCTGGCCTTCGTCGAGCTGGAAGCCGACCAGCACCTCGAACGAAGCGCGGGCGACCGCAGCCTTGACCTCGGGCTCGGACAGCGGATCGACGGCAGCGTCGGTATCGCCGGCCTTGCGCTTGCGGGTGATGCGGTCGCGAATCTCGTCGGGCAGCGTCGCGGCGGCGCGATCGATGAAGGCGTTGGTGCTCACGTTCGCCTGCGCACGGGCCTGCCCGTCCGCGAAGCTGAGCGTCACGTTGCCCACGCGCTTGGAGATCACGGAAGTGCCGCCCTGCAGCACGCTCACGAAGAACGGCAGCGTCACCTGACGCGCCCCGGCCGTGTCGCTGCGGCGGCCGAGCACCTGGAACGTCACCGTCGAAGTCACCTTCTCGCCCACGGCTTCGTCGCACTGCGCACGCACCTGGGTCATCGAGGCTGTGACGTCGATCGCGTCGGCAGTCTTTGCCGGTCCACGGAAGGTGGTGATGTCGCCGGTGTAGTCGGGAATGCCGACCGCCGGGCACTTCGAGCGCACGGCGGTGATGCCGACGCCCTGATCGACCACGATCTCGCCCTTGGTCTTGCACCCGCTCAGCGCGGTCATCGCGGCGGCGGAGCACAGGACAGTAGCGGTCAGGCGGCGTGCATTCATCGTGAACTTCCTCGAATGGCGTGCGCTTGCCCTAGCGAGGCGCGCGGCAAAGCGCTAGGGGGACGAACATGAACGCGCCCTTTCAGTCCACGACGGCGAGTGCCGCCGATAGCCCGATCCGCCTCCTGATCGCCGCCCCGCGCGGCTTCTGCGCCGGGGTGGACCGCGCCATCGAGATCGTCGAACGTGCGATCGAGCTTTACGGCGCGCCCGTCTACGTGCGCCACGAGATCGTCCATAACAAGTTCGTGGTCGACAGCCTGAAGGCCAAGGGCGCCGTTTTCGTCGAGGAACTGGACGAAGTCCCGGACGGCGTGCCGGTGATCTTCAGCGCTCACGGCGTGCCCAAGTCGGTCCCGGCAGCCGCCAGTGCGCGCGGGCTGGAATGGCTCGACGCCACCTGCCCGCTGGTCAGCAAGGTCCACCGTCAGGCCGAGCGCCAGATCGAGGCCGGGCGCCACATCCTGTTCATCGGCCACGCCGGGCACCCCGAGGTCATCGGCACTTTCGGCCAGGTCCCCGAAGGCAACATGACGCTGGTGGAGACCGTCGAGGACGTGGCCGCGCTGGAATTCGCGCCCGGCACCGAGCTTTCCTACCTCTCGCAGACGACGCTGTCGGTGGATGACACCCACGCCATCATCAAGGCGATCGAGGCCCGCTTCCCGCAGGTCGTCGCGCCCAAGGCCGAGGACATCTGCTACGCCACCTCCAACCGGCAGGCGGCGGTCAAGCAGATCGCGCCGCAGTGCGAACTGGTGATCGTGATCGGCTCGCCCAAGAGCAGCAACTCGCTGCGCCTCGTCGAAGTCGCCGAGCGTTGCGGCACGCCTGCGCACATGATCCAGCGCGCGACCGAGATCGATCCGGCATGGCTGGAAGGCATCGCCACCGTCGGCCTCACCGCAGGGGCTTCCGCTCCCGAGGAACTGGTCAACGAAGTGATCGCCCGCATCAAGGAGCTGCGCACCGTCGCGGCCGAGGAAATCGTGACCGAACGCGAGCACATGACCTTCAAGCTCCCCCGCCAGCTGGCCCGCTGAACCATGGCAGTCTACACAAGGCTCGGCGCCGAAGAGATGGCCGGGATCATCGCCGCGTTCGACGTCGGCACGCTGACGTCCGCCAAGGGCATCGCTGAGGGCGTCTCCAACAGCAACTGGCTGATCGAGACCGAGCAAGCCGGAACCGCGCGCCGCTTCATCCTGACGATGTTCGAGAGCCGCACCGAGATCGCGGACCTGCCGTTCTTCCTCGATCTGCTCGATCACCTCGCCGCGCACGGCGCGCCCGTCGCCCGCACCATGCACGACTGCGAGGGCGCCAGCCACCGCCTGCACCGCACGCCCGAGGGCGACAAGGCGCTCGCGCTGATCGAGTTCCTGCCCGGCGTCTCAGTCTCCGAGCCAACGCCCGAGCAAGCCCGTGCGGTCGGCGGAGCGCTCGCGCAGATCCATCTGGCGGCGGCTGACTTCCCCGCATCGCGCGAGAACTCGCTGGCGCTCCCGGCCTGGCAGCAACTGCTCAAGGATTGCGGGCGCGAGGCGCTCGAATCGATCCACCCTGAACTTGGCCGAATCGTCGAGCGCGAACTGGCGCTGCTGGCCGCCGAGTGGCCCGCCGATCTGCCGCGCGGCGTGATCCATGCCGACCTGTTTCCCGACAACGTCCTGATGCTCGGCGACAAGGTTACAGGACTCATCGACTTCTACTTCGCCTGCACCGACCTGTTCGCTTACGACGTTGCCGTGACACATGCGGCATGGTGCTTCAGTTCCGACGGCGCCCGGTTCGACCCGGCGCTCTCCCGCGCTCTGCTCGAGGGCTATGCCGCGGTGCGCCCGCTCAGCGAGGCCGAGTGCGCGGCGCTGCCCTTGCTCGCGCGGGGAGCAGCGATGCGTTTCCTGGCGACACGGGCCTACGACTGGCTCAATACGCCTGCCGATGCGCTCGTGACGCCCAAGGACCCGATGGCCTTCGCCCGGCGTCTGGATTTCTACGCGAACCCGGAAAATGCGGGAGTATTCGCATGAAGCAGGTCGAGATCTTCACCGACGGCGCCTGCAAGGGCAATCCCGGCCCCGGCGGCTGGGGCGTTCTGCTGCGCATGGGTCCGCACGAGAAGGAGATGTCGGGCGGCGAGCCCGACACCACCAACAACCGCATGGAGATGACGGCCGCGATCAAGGGCCTGAGCGCCCTGATCGAGCCTTGCGACGTCACCCTCTTCACCGACAGCAAGTACGTCATCGACGGGATCACCAAGTGGGTCCACGGCTGGAAGAAGAAGGGCTGGATCAACGCCAGCAAGCAGCCGGTCCGCAATGCCGACTTGTGGCACGACCTGATCGAGGCCGCCGGTCGCCACAAGGTCGAATGGCAATGGGTGCGCGGCCACAGCGGCCATGCCGAGAACGAGCGCGTGGACAAGCTGGCGAGCGACGCGGCGAAGGCGGCGGCTTAACGCAAAGCGAAGGCCCATCCCCGGCCCATTCCGCTTGCGGGAGGGGAGACATGAACTTGCCCTCCCGTTTGCGGGAGGGTCGCGAGATTTGGCGATTTATCGCCTAGTCGCAGCGGGGTGGGTTTTCTAAGGTCACCGCGATGCTCTCTCTTCCCCCGATCCTGAAGACCGAAATCCGCGCGCTCGTCACCCCCGGCCCGCGTATGGCGGACGAGTGGGCCTGCGTCGCCTCCGTATTGCTGGCGATCGTCATCGCCCGTGCCATCGGCGCGGAGATGGTGTCATGGGCGGCTTTCAGCGCCTTCGTCCTGCTCAAGAGCGACGTGGCGGAGACGCTTGTGCGCGGGGTGATGCGGATCGTCGGCACGGCGATAGGCTCGGGCCTTGCACTGCTGGTGGTGCCTTATGCCGCGCGCTCGCTGCCTTTGGCGATGATCGCAGCCGAACTGGTCGGCGCGATCGGTCTCTACGGGATGTTGACGGCGCGGCGCGCTTACGCCTGGCTGCTGTTCGGCCTGACCTTCGAGATGATCCTGTTCGACAAGATCGAGCGGCCGGACCTCGACACTATCCACTTCGCCCAGACGCGCCTGCTGGAAGTCGTCGCGGGCACCGTCGCCTGCACGCTGGTGAGCCTGACGGCAGGCGCGCTGGCAGGCAAGCGCTGGTGGATGGATCGCAAGGCCCCGCCGGAACGGATGCGCTGGCACCCTCACGCGGCGCGCCATGCCTCGCAGGCGGGGCTTGCGATCGCGATGCTGCCTTTGCTCCACGCGCTGTTCGACCTGCCCGAGCTGCCGCAGGCGGCAGTGACGATCATGGCGGTGATGATCGTGCCGGTCGCCGGGATCGGCGCCAGCGGCTTCGTCCCCGTATCCCGGCGGCTGTTCCAGCGCGCGCTCGGGTGTATCGCGGGCGGCGGGCTGGCACTGGTCGTGCTGCTTCTGGCGCAAGGAAGCGCACCGGTGCTCATCGCCGGCACCTGCCTCGGCATCATCATCGGCCGTCATATCGAGAACGGTCTGCCCAAGGTCACTTACCTTGGCCTGCAGTTCACGCTGGCAGTGCTGGTCGTGCTGGTGCCCGACAGCTACGAACATGCCGCTGCCGGCCCCGCTGCGCAGCGCCTGCTGAGCGTGTTCGTCGGCATGGCAGTACTGGAACCGGTGCTGCTCGCCTGGCACTTCGTCGCGCCGGGGCGCAAGGTGCCGCAAGGCTCCCCGGACGCCCCGAACGCGGAATGATGCTCAGTCGGTGGTCGTATCGACCACTTCGGCGCCGGGACCGTTCTTCTTGAGCGATTCGATCGCGCTTTTCGCGCTGGCCTTGCTGGAATAGCCTTCGGTCCAGAACATGGTCTCGGAGTTGTAGCAGAAGTAGGCGACGAACTCTCCGGCCTTGTTCTTCCGGATTTCGAAACGATGGGCCATTTGCGACTCTCCATGCGGGTGTCATTTCCCAGCCGCAGATGAGCAATTTGCGCGCATGGACGCAAGCGCCGCGAAGGTCGAACTCAGCCGAAGCGACCCGGCGCGAACGGAGCCGGATCGACCTCGCCCGGCGCCTCGCCCATCAGCAGCCGCGCGCCAAGATCGGCGGCGGCGGGCGCAGTCTGGATGCCAAACCCGCCCTGCCCGGCAAACCAGAAGAACGCAGGCTCGTCCGGCGCGAAGCCGTAGACCGGCAGGCGGTCCGGCGCGAACGAGCGCAGGCCCGCCCAGCGATGCTCCACCCGCTCGACTGCCCAGTCGACAACGTGTTCGAAGCGGTCGACCGCGAGAGCCACGTCGATCTCCTCGGGCGCGGCGTCGCACGGCGCACTCGGCGTCTCGTCATGCGGGCTGAGCCAGAGGCGGCCGCTCTCGGGCTTGAAGTAGAACGTCTCCGCCACGTCGAGGACCAGCGGCAGGTCGTCAGGCACATCGGCGGCGACGGCGACTTGCGCGATTGTGCGGCGATAGGGCGCGATGCCGAGCGGGGAGATGCCCGCCAGCCTTGCCACGCCGTCCGCCCAGGCTCCGGCCGCGTTCACCAGCACGCCCGCCTGCACCTGCCGCCCGTCCGCGAGCGTCAGCGCCCAGCCATCGGCGTTGCGCTGCGCCGCCGTCAGTCCGGCGCGGCACCATAACTCGACACCTGCGCGGCGTGCCGCAGCAAGGTAGTGCTGATGAAGAGATGCCACGTCGATGTCGCACGTGCTCGGCTCCAGTGCACCGCAAGTCCATTCGGGGCACAGGCCGGGCACGCGGGCGACGATCTCCGCACAGCTCAGCAGGTGCATTTCCACCCCTGCCGTGCGGTAGCGTTCGGCGAAGAGTTCGACGTCACGCTCCTGCCCGGCCCGGCCGAGCGTCAGCGCGCCGCGCGGGGTCAGGACGCCGAGTTCGCGCAGGGCCGGCCCGGAGGCGGTGGTCAGCGGCTGGACGCCGGGGCCACCGTAACTCTCGGTCCAGAACGCGGCGGAGCGGCCGGTGGCGTGGTAGCCGGGGCGCTCCTCGGCCTCCAGCATGAGCACCCTTGCGCGCGTGCCGATGGCCGCGGCCAGAGATGCCCCGGCCATGCCGGCCCCGACGACGACGATATCGAACGCTGCTTCCATCGCGGTCAGCCCCTAGCGGGGGCACGGCGATCGAGAAAGTCCCTGATGGCATCGAGCGCAAGAGTGCGCACCGGATCGACTTCGCGCAGGATTTCGTGGCGGCACTCGGACCCGAAGGCGACGAGTTCGCCATGCGGCAAGCGTCCGGCGGCACGGCGGATCGCGCGCCAGGAGACGAGGCCGTCGATACTGGTGCCGAGCAGCAAGACCGGCACCTCGACCGCCTCCAGCACGCCGGGCCGCTCCAGCGAGCGGATCGAGGCGAGCGCACGCTCGATCCAGCCCCAGCTGGCCGCGCCCATGCCGATGACGGGGCGCTTGCGGCGCCACCAGTCCTCGTCGTCGTAGCGGCTCTCGTCGTGAGTGAGCAGCAGGCTGCGGGCCTTCGGCTGGGCGCCGGGCTTCTCGCCGCCTTTCCATGCCGGGCGGCGCGGATCGCCGAGCCGCACGATGCCGCGCGCGACCCGGTGCAGCACGCCTGCCGGAATCCACGTCGGATGAATGCCCAGCATCGGTGCGGAGAGCACCAGCGCATCGGGCCGCACGACGCCTTCGGCTACCGCGCGCAGCACGATCTGCCCGCCCATCGAATGCGCAATGGCAATGTGCGGTCCCGGCGTCGAGGCGGCCCAGTCGGCATAGAGCGCGGCGTAATCCTTCACCCAAAGCGCGAAGTCGGGCACGTGGCCCGTCGCCGCATCGCGGCCGAGGCGGCCCGAACCCGCCTGCCCGCGCCAGTCGGCCGAAGTGACGTTCCAGCCTTCGCGGTGCCAGCCGTCGAGGGTTTCCAGCCATTTCTCGTAAGCGTCGCCGCGCCCGGGCATGAACAGGATCGAGCCGCGCCTGCCGCCCTGCCAGTCGATCCGGCGCAGCAGGTGGCCATCGGGCAAGGCCCAGCGCGATTCGCGGGCTTCGGCGGGAATCGCCCGGCGCGCGGGGGACTTGACGAGACTTTCGACGGCGGAGGTCACTATGATGGAAAGCCCCGGTTCGTGATCGATGTGTCGTGGTTACTATTTGGTAGCGGTTGCCGAGGTAGAGCGCTCTCGATCCGATAGGATGAAAAGCATGACGGGCGCTGTATTTTCCTACGCACTGCTGGCCGCATTGGCAACGGCGCTGCTCGTCGCGGCGTTCACCGACTTGCGCGCGCGGCACATCGACAACTGGCTCAACCTGGGCATCGCGGTCGCCGCGCCGCTGTGGTGGCTGGCGATGGGGCTCGGCCCTTTCGACATCGGCGTGCAGATCGGGTTGGCGGCGGCGACGTTCGCGGTGGCCTGCGTGCTTTTCGCCATCGGCCAGATGGGCGGCGGCGACGTCAAGCTGCTGACCGCGCTGGCGCTGTGGTTCTCGCCTGCCGCGTTCCTGCAACTGGTCGTGCTGATGGCGGTGCTGGGCGGCGGCGCCTCGCTGGCAATGGCCGCATTCAACATGCAACCGGGGCGCAAGGAGATGGTGCGCGACACCCTCGCCGGGCTCGTCGCCTTCGCCTGGGTGTGGTGCGCGGGCGCCATCGTCTTCGCCATCGCGACGCATCGCCCGGTGGTGGAGCCCGCAACCATGGAGGCCGTCGCCGGGGTCTTGCCGGGCCTCTGGGCGATCCCCCTCGCCGCGATCGTGGTGCTGGGCCTGTTCCTCTTCGGGATGCGCCACATCATGCGCCGCCAGAAGTCGCGAATCGAGGTGCCCTACGGCATCGCCATCGCCGCCGCATCGCTGTGGGTGATGGGTTCGCAGACGCTCAGCGCCGCGCATTCCGCCGGAATCGCAGGCTGAAGCTAACGCGGTTTACGCAAGCAACGGGGTGAACCCGTTCTTAACCAATTTACCTCATAAGTCCGAACAGTTCGGGGATTTTGCTAAGGGGCTTTCCAAGCCATGGACAGGAAGAAAGTGGTGCTGCTCGCGGTTGCGCTGCTCGTCGCAGCCTTCACCGCATTTGCTGCGAGGACGATGTTCGCAGGCGGGGGCGCGCCGCAGGCCGGAGCGGTTCCGGCCGCCGACCAGAATGGCCCCAAAGTGCTGGTCGCGCAGCGCGCACTGCCTGTAGGCACGATCATCACCGCCGATTCGGTCTCTTTCCAGAGCTGGCCGGACAACCTCGTCCAGGACGCCTATTACGTCGATGGCAAGGCCGACATGACCAAGCTGCTCGGCACCGTCGTGCGCTTTCCGATCACCGCCGGCCAGCCGCTGACCCAGGGCGCGCTCGTCGCGCCGGGCGATCGCGGGTTCCTTGCCGCCGCACTCGGACCGGGCATGCGCGCCGTCACCATCTCGGTCTCGGCCGACACCGGCGTCGGCGGCTTCGTCTTCCCGGGCGACCGCATCGACCTCGTCCTCACGCAGGACGTGAAAGGCGAAGGCGACTCGCTGCGCACCGCCGAGACGATCCTGCGCAACCTGCGGGTCCTCGCGACGGACCAGGCGACCGCCAGCACCGTCGAGGATGGCAAGACGGTCGTGCAGGGCTTCCGCACCGTCACCCTCGAAGTGACCCCGCGCATCGCCGAGAAGGTCGCCGTCGCGCAGACCATAGGCACGCTCAGTCTGTCGCTGCGCGCGATCGCCGACAACCAGGGTGAATTCGACCGTATTCTCGCCAGCGGCGACGTGAAGTTGCCCGAGGGTGCGACCCGCGAGCAGGAAGAGAAGTTCATGAGCCAGGCCATGAACCGCCCGATGGACGGCGCCACCACCTACGTCACGGGCGCCGACGTCTCGCGCTTCCAGCGTTCGAGCCGCCCGGCACAGGGCGGCGGCGCTCCGGCCCCCGCTCCCGCCGTCGGCGCCGCGCCGCAGGTTGCCGCAGCCCCCGTGCATGTCGGCCCCGTGGTCCGCGTGACCCGCGGCAAGGACACCACCGTCGAGCCGGTGGGCAAGTAACGATGACCGCGTCCACGCACCGTCCGTCACCCTTTGAGGGCAATTCGATGAAGCAGCGTCTTCTCAAGTCCGCACTGATCGCCGCCACCATGCTGGCGCCCATGACCGCCGCCCCGGCGCAGGCGCAGACGGCCTCGGTCGTCCACCCCGCGCAGGACGTCAGCCTGTCGATCGGCAGCGGCCAACTCGTCAACGTTCCCGGTTCGATGGCCGACGTCTTCGTCGCCAACGACGCGGTCGCGGACGTGCAGGTCAAGTCGTCGAAGCAGTTCTACGTGTTCGGCAAGGCCGGCGGCACCACTACGGTCTACGCCAGCAATGCGGCGGGCGCGGTGGTGTGGTCGGGCACGGTGCGCGTGGGATCGAACCTCGACAGCGTCGATTCGATGCTGCGCCTCGCGATACCGGACGCCAACATCGGCGTCTCGACTATGGGCTCCAGCACCTTCGTGCTGACCGGCACGATCAAGAACCCCGAAGACGCCGCCGAGGCCGAACGCCTCGTCACGGCTTACGCGGGCAAGGAAGCCAACGTCATCAGCCGCCTGCGCATCGCCACGCCGCTGCAGGTCAACCTGCAGGTGCGCATCGCTGAAGTCAGCCGCTCGCTGGTCAAGTCGATGAGCGTCAACATCACCAGCGCCGATGCCACTACCGGCGCCAAGTTCGTGATCGGCCAGGGCTCGGGCAAGTTCCCGAACTACAACCCGGCATTGCCGATCGGCATCGCCACGCAGGCCAGCAGCAACTATTCCACCATCACGCCCAACGCCACCGGCACCACCCTCGGCCTTGGCGGAAAGCTGCTCGGCATCGACCTGCTCGGCGCGCTCGATGCGGGCGAGACGGTCGGCCTGGTCAGCACGCTGGCACAGCCCAACCTCACCACCCTTTCGGGCGAGACGGCCGACTTCCTGGCCGGCGGCGAGTTTCCGATTCCCCTGAGCCAGGGCCTCGGCTCGACCTCGATCGAGTACAAGAAGTACGGCGTCAGCCTCAGCTATACGCCCACTGTGCTGGCCAACGGTCGCATTTCGATGCGCGTGCGGCCGGAAGTCTCGGAGCTTTCGAGCGAAGGCGCGGTAACGCTCAACGGCTACTCGATTCCGGCGCTGACCGTGCGCCGCACCGAGACGACCGTGGAACTCGGCTCGGGCCAGAGCTTCATGATTGCCGGCCTGTTGAGCAACAACACCGCCAATTCCATCCAGAAGATGCCGGGCGCGGGCGACCTGCCGATCCTCGGCTCGCTGTTCCGTTCCACCAGCTACAAGCGCGGCGAGACCGAACTGGTCATCATCGTCACCCCCTATCTGGTGAATCCGATGAATTCGCCCTCGCAGATCGCGCTGCCGACCGACGGCTTCAAGTCGCCCAACGAACTGCAGCGCATCCTGGGCAACATGGATAGCGACGGCGCCAGCGGCGAAAAGCGTCCGGAAGCGACGAAGACTCCGTCCGGAGCCACGGGTCCGGGCATCGGCGCGGCTACCTCCGTCCCGTCGAAGGACAAAAAGACCAAGCGCACCGCCGCCGACGACTCCGCCAAGCCCGGCTTCAGCTTCTAAGCGAGAAAGGGGATCACCATGCGCAAAGCTACTCTCGCCCGTACCGCCATCGCCTTCGGCCTCGGCCTCTCGCTGGCCGCTTGCGGCGGCGTGCCGGACAACCGCTCGGTCTATTCGGTCCATCAGCCGGTGGTCGAAAAGTCCGACTACCGCATCGACGTGACCAGCAGCGGCGCGGGCCTCGCCTATGGCGAGCAAGGCCGCCTGGCAGGCTGGTTCGAGGCCATGGGCCTCAAGTACGGCGACCGCATCTCGGTCGACGATCCGAGCATGAGCACCGCCACCCGCAGCGCCATCGCGGCAGTGGCGGAGCACTATGGGCTCGTCCTCGACGAAGCCACCACCCCGAGCGGCACCGTGCCCGCAGGCACCACCCGCGTCACGATCAGCCGCGCGAAGGCCTATGTCCCGGGCTGCCCGGACTGGTCGGCCAAGAGCGACTTCAACCCGGGCAACGCCACTTCGACCAACTACGGTTGCTCGGTGAACTCGAATCTCGCCGCTATGGTCGCCAATCCGGAAGACCTGATCCACGGCCAGACCGACACCGGATCGACCACGGTAATGACGTCGAACAAGGCGATCGACGCCTATCGCGCCGCCGCGCCGACCGGCAAGGGCAACTCGGTCTCCGCGACCGGCAGCAAGGGCAACTGATGGCCATGAACGCTCCCTGGAAGACGGGCGGCCCCGGCGGCCGCGACCAGTTCGCCGCATTCCTGTGCGACGAGGCCTCGCTCGACGTATTACGCCCCATCGCCATCGAGATGGGCTGGCAGCCGGAGAAGTGCCACAAGGGCGGCCTGCGCAATGCCGTGCAGTCGCTGTCGATCTCGGCCAGCCCGAACATCCTGCTCGTCGATCTTTCGGAGAGCGGCGACCCGCTGAGCGACATCAACGCCCTCGCCGAAGTCTGCGAGCCGGGCACGGTCGTCGTCGCGGTGGGTCAGGTCAACGACGTGCGCCTCTACCGCGACCTCATCGCCAGCGGTATCCACGACTACCTGCTCAAGCCCCTGCAGTCCGCCGCCGTGCGCGACGCACTGGCCCAGGCGCAGTCGGTATTCTCGACCCCGCGCACGCATGACGTCGCTGCGGGCAAGCGGCATATCTCGACCGCCGTGATCGGCACGCGCGGGGGCGTCGGCGCATCGACGCTGGCGACGTCGCTGGCGTGGCTGTTCAGCACCGACCACAAGCTGCCGACCGCGCTGCTCGACCTCGACATCCACTTCGGCACCGGCGCGCTTTGCCTCGATCTGGAGCCGGGCCGCGGCCTGACCGACGCGATCGAGAACCCCAGCCGCATCGACGGCCTGTTCATCGAGCGCGCGATGATCCGCGCGAACGACAATCTCGCGATCCTCTCGGCCGAAGCGCCGATCAACGCACCGTTGCTGACCGACGGCTCCGCCTTCGTACAGCTCGAGGAGGAATTCCGCGCCGCGTTCGAGATGACCGTGGTGGACATGCCGCGCAACATGCTGATCAACTTCCCCCAGCTCGTCGCCGACCTCGGCGTCGCGGTGCTGGTGACGGAGATGACGCTGGCCTCGGCGCGCGACACCATCCGCCTGCTCTCGTGGTTCAAGGCCAATGCGCCGCAGACCCGCGTGATCATCGTCGCCAACAAAGTGCAGACGGCGATGGCGGAGATCAGCAAGGCCGACTTCGAAGCCTCGATCGAGACCAGGATCGACGTCTCGATCCCCTATGACCTCAAGGCCGCATCGATGGCCGCAAAGCTGGGTCAGACCTTCGCCGACGCCAACCGTGCCACCAAGGCCGGCGCCGTGCTGCGCGACCTTGCCCGCGACATCGCCGATATCGCCGAGGACGACGGCGCCGCCGCCAAGCCCTCGCTGCTCGGGAAGTTCGACCTCAAGGCGATGATGCCCAAGGCGAAGAAGAAGGCTCCCGCGTCCTCGTAAGGCGCATGTTCGCAAGGTTCGACAGGATATGAACTTCCTTCAGGTCATCATGGTGACGACGGGGCTCACGGGCTTCGCGCTGCTCGTCTGGGCGCTTCTTTCGGGGCCAAACCCCAAGAAGGAATCGACCCGGCGCCTGAAGTCGGTGCGCTTCCGCCACTCGAACAACGCCAGCGACCGGCTGGAGGCGCAGATGCGCCGCGCCGTCGCCGCCCGCAAGCCGAGGATCCACCAGATCGCCGGCTCCGCCTCGCGCGCGGAGGCGCTGGCGCTGCGTCTGCACCGTTCGGGCCTGCCCTGGACCTTGCAGCAGTATCTCTACGGCTCGATCGGCCTCGGCGCGGTGATAACGCTGCTGATCTTGATGAAGACGGGCGCGCTGTTCCTTGCCCTCGCCTTCGGCGTCTTCATCGGCGCAGGGTTGCCGCACATGGTCGTCAGCCACTTCATCAAGCGCCGCTCCAACGCCTTCACCGTCAAGTTCGCCGACGCCATCGACCTGCTCGTGCGCGGCCTGCGCTCGGGCCTGCCGGTCTCGGAGACGCTCACCATCGTCTCGCAGGAAATCCCTGGCCCCGTCGCCGAGGAATTCAAGCTGATCACCGACCGCATGAAAGTCGGCAAGACCATGGAGGATGCCCTCCAGGAAACCGCCGACCGCCTGAACATGCCCGAATTCAACTTCTTCTGCATCACCCTCGCCATCCAGCGCGAGACCGGCGGCAACCTGGCGGAGACGCTGGCGAACCTGTCGGACGTGCTGCGCAAGCGCGCGCAGATGAAGCTCAAGATCCGTGCGATGAGTTCGGAATCCAAGGCTTCGGCCTACATCGTCGGCTCGCTGCCGTTCATCGTCTTCTTCATGATCTGGTGGATCAGCCCCCAGTACATCGGCCAGTTCTTCATCGACGAGCGCCTGATGGTCGCCGGCATCGGCGGCGCCATCTGGATGGGCATCGGTGCCTTCATCATGGCCAAGATGGTCAGCTTCGAGATCTGAGGACCAGCACATGCTCGAACAACCCGCCGGTCCCACCCTCCTCGGCTTCGACGTCACTTACGTCGGGACACTGCTCACCATCGTCGCGGCCGCCGCGGTGCTCTTCGCGATCTACACCGCGATCACCATCCGCGACCCGATGCAAAAGCGCGTCAAGGCGCTGAACGCCCGGCGCGAGCATCTCAAGGCGGGCATCATCACCACCGCCCGCAAGCGCCAGAGCCTGATCCGTCGTAACGACACCACCGACAAGATGGGTGCGTTCCTCGGCAAGGCGCGGATGCTGCAGGACAGCCAGATCAAGACCATCCAGCAGAAGCTGGCGCAGGCCGGCATCCGCAACAAGGAATGGGCCGTCGCGGTCGTCCTCGCCCGCCTCGTCGCGCCGATCGTGCTGGGCGGTTTCGCCGCGCTGGTGATCTACGGGATCGATTATTTTCCGCAGTGGTCGGACTTCAAGAAGTTCATGGCCTTCGCCGCGATGGTGCTAGCCGGATACAAAGGCCCGGACATCTACATCCAGAACCTCGTGTCCAAGCGCACCGACGCGATCCGCAAGGGCCTGCCCGACGCGCTCGACCTGCTCGTCATCTGCGCCGAAGCGGGCCTGACCGTGGACGCCGCCTTCGAGCGCGTCTCACGCGAACTGGGCCGCGCCTACCCGGAACTGGGCGACGAGTTCTCGATGACCTCGATCGAACTCTCGTTCCTCACCGAACGCCGCGCCGCGTTCGAGAACCTCGCCTACCGCGTCAACCTCGACGCGGTGAAGGGCGTGGTGACGACGATGGTGCAGACCGAACGCTACGGCACCCCGCTGGCCTCTGCGCTACGCGTGCTCTCGGCCGAATTCCGCAACGAACGCATGATGCGCGCCGAGGAAAAGGCGGCGCGCCTGCCCGCGATCATGACCGTGCCGCTGATCCTGTTCATCCTGCCGACGCTGTTCGTCGTCATCCTCGGCCCGGCGGCGTGCTCGATCGGCGATGCGTTCTCGGGGACGGGTCCAGGCAAGGCGGGATAAAGGCCAGAAGAATAAGGGTGGACGCGAGGGTCAGCACCCTCGCGCTCCCGGTACTGTCGGCGCAGCGCGCGAAGTTCTCCCGCACCTCTGGTCTCTGCCGGTCGTTGCGGTTACTTGCCAGCCATGGATGACCTTTTCGCCGCGCAGACAGTTCGCGATCGCAAGCTGGAACGGCGCGATGTCGAAGCGCTTGTCGGCAGTCCCTGGCACATCACGAATTGCGATCTGGATGAGGCGGACCTGTCGGGCCTCGACTTGTCCGCCTGGACCTTCGAACAGTGCAGCCTGCGCCATGCGAAACTGTCCGGCGCGAAACTGGAGCAGACCCGCTGGCGCTCGTGCCGGGGCGCCTTCGCAGACTTCATCGGCTGCGACCTCAGCGACGCGGCATTCACCGCCTGCGACTTCAACAATTCTGCGCTGCGGCGCGCCATGCTGCAGGGAACCCGCTTTTCCCGCAGCAAGCTGACGGGCGCCGACATGTCCGATCTCAAGGCGCTGGAAGTCCATTTCGACGAAACCCTGCTCGTCGGTGCGAAGCTGCCCGGCCTGTCGTTCCGCAAGACGACCCTGCAGCGCATCGACTTCTCACAGGCCGACCTGCGCAAGGTGGATTTCCGGATGACCACTTTCGAAGGCTGCAGCCTGCGCGATGCGCAAGTGGACGGCGCGCGCTTCGAGGGTGCAGACTTGCGCGGCGCCGATCTGGGCGGCGTGACCCTCGGCGATGCGCGGCGCTTCCGCGGCGCGACGATCTCACGCGATCAGGCTGCCCTGCTGCTGGGCGAAGTGGGACTGAAGGTGCGCTGACGGCGGCGTTTCAGCCGTCCGTCTCCACCAGTTCCGCGATCTCGAAGGCGAACCCCTTCCACCCGCGCATCTTCGCTGCTTCGTCCAGCGGAAGGCGCTTCTTCTTCGCCTCCGCCAGCGAGCGGGCGTGCCCCCAGAACACCTCGGTCCTGCCGTTCTGCAACTCGGCCACCACGCGCCAGTAATGCGTGAAAGGATCGGTCGTCGGCCCGATGGTCTTGACGTAGCCGTCCGCCATCGTCGCGGTGAGATAACGCTTCTTCTTGCGGGCCATCAGTGCGCGAGGATGCCTGCCATGATGATGTCGATCGTATGCTCGCGGTAACGGTCCCGCAGTTCCTCGGTCAGGCTGTCCTGGTCGAAACAGTGCTTGAGCACCAGCCGCGCCGAGAAGAAGCGGTCCACCGCCCCCGTCACCGTGAAGTAGAACAACTGCGGGTCGATCTCGCGGAACACCCCTGCCCGCACGCCGTCGCCGATCAGTTGCTCGTAAGCGCGGTAGATCGGCGAGAGGTAGCAATTGGCGATGCGCCGCGCCTCGGTATCGTCGCTCTCGCGCACCATGCGCATGGTCAGGCGATTGAGATACGGCACTTCGTAGAAGGTATCGACCACCTTCCACAAGTGCCGCCGCAGCTTGGCCTCCGGCTCCCACCCGTCCTTGGCGACGAGCGCGTCGACGCTGACGACGATCGCCTCCCAGTCACGGTCGAGCAGCGCCTTGAGCAGCCCCGCCTTGTTGCCGAAGTAGTACTTCACCAGCGCCGAGTTCAACCCGGAGCGGAGGCTCAGTTCGGAAAGCGAGATGTCGATCACGTCGCCGTCGCGCATGATCGCACTCGCCGTGTCGAGCAGCATCGCACGCGCGCCCGGAGGCGCGACTTCCACGGCGCCGGCGGTCAGGGAGACGGGACGTTCCTTCATCGGCGCTTACTTCGGCCCCATGCGGATCGCACCGTCGAGACGGATCGATTCGCCGTTGAGATAGTCGTGCTCAAGCATGAACAGCGCCAGCTTCGCGTACTCTTCCGCCTTGCCGAGGCGCTTGGGGAACGGCACCATCGCCGCCAGCGCATCCTGCACGCCCTGCGGCATTCCCGCCATCATCGGCGTCTCGAAGATGCCCGGTAGGATCGTGTTGACGCGAATGCCCTCGCTCATGAGATCACGCGCCACCGGCAGCGTCATCGCCAGTACCCCGCCCTTCGACGCGGCATAGGCGGCCTGCCCGATCTGGCCGTCCTGCGCCGCGACGCTCGCGGTGTTGACGATGGCCCCGCGCGAACCGGCCGCGTCGAGCGGCTCCAGCGTCGCCATGCCCGACGCCGACTTGCTGATGCAGCGGAAGGTGCCCACGAGGTTGATCGCGATCGCCTTCTCGAACAGCGCCATGTCGTGCGATCTGGGCTCGCCCGTCTCGCGATTCTTGCCGACGGTCTTGGCGGCCGGCGCGATGCCTGCGCAGTTGACCAGCACCCGCTCCTGCCCGTGCGCCGCGCGTGCTTTCGCGAATCCGGCGATCACGCTGTCCTCGTCGGTCACGTTGACCGCGCAGAACACGCCGCCGATCTCGGCTGCAAGCGCTTCGCCAGCTTCGGCATTGAGGTCGAAGATCGCGACCTTCACGCCCTGCGCCGCGAGCGCCCGCGCCGTCGCCGCGCCAAGTCCGGAAGCCGCGCCGGTGACCACTGCGGCCATGGAGTTGTCGAGTTTCATGCCGATTTCCTTTTCCTGTCGCGCCCTATGCCGATCCGGCGAAGCAGACCATCGATTTTGTCCGAGGCGATTTAATCAATCGGTTAAATGCCTCGAGAGGGCCGGTCAATCCATTGCGCAAGATCGATTTGCAGCAACGCAACAGGATTTCACCGGGGCGATGGCGTGCGCAAGAAACTCTGTGGACAATGCCTATATGCAACAGGTCTATTGTTCCAACTAATCGGCTGGAATCCTTGCGCGGTTGCAGAACGGCCACGGTTCGTCGCGCATGGCTGTTGCGTCATTGCCACAATCGCCAACCCATTTCTCCCAACTTGGCAAATTCCGTTGAAAGGCGATCCCTCCGGCGCAACAACATTTCACATGGCATCACGATGCGTGCGCGCATCCGAAAGCCGGCAACGGGTCATCAGGCGAACTTGGTCACGCATTCGCCTGCTGAACGAAGCAACAAGGGACACAAAAGTGAAAACCACAATCCAGAAGGCCGCGCTGCGCGGCGCGACAAGCCTCACGGCTTTCGCACTGCTGTGCGGAACTGCGCACGCGCAGGACGCAGCTCCGCAGAAGTCGGAAGAGGCGGCCTCCGACGATTCGAACGTCATCATCGTCACCGGCTCGCTGCTGCGCCGCACCGATGCCGAGACGGCTTCGCCGGTCACCGTCATCTCCGCCGACAACTTCGAACAGCGCGGCATCAACACCGCAGCCGAAGCACTTCAGCGCCTCTCCGCCAACGGCTCGGGCACGATCTCGGAAGGCTGGAACAACGGCAACAACTTCGCAGCCGGCGCGAACGCGATCTCGCTGCGCGGCCTGACCGTTCAGAACACGCTGACGATCGTCGATGGCATGCGCATGGCCATGTACCCGGTCGCGGATGACGGACACCGCAACTTCGTCGATCTCAACTCGATCCCCGACGCGGTTATCGACCGTATCGAAGTCGTGAAGGACGGCGCTTCGTCGACTTACGGCGCTGACGCAGTCGCCGGCGTGGTGAACGTCATCACCAAGAAGCAGGTCCAGGGCATTCACGCCAACGTTTCGAACGGCATCTCCGACCACGGCGACGGCAGCGAACAGCGTCTTGACCTCACCGTGGGCCACGGCGATCTCGAAACCGACGGCTTCAACTTCTACGTCAGCGGCATGTACCGCAAGAACGAAGAGATCTGGGCTCGCAACCGCGGCGACAAGTTCAACACCGGCTATCTCGGCAACATCTGCAACGACAACGGCGGCTGCATGAAGACGCCGACCCGCTGGTACGCCTTCGGCGTTAACGGCGATGGCTCGCTGGGCGGCTCGACGATCCCGCTTGCTCCGCTCGTCGCGGCCAGCAATGCTGCCGGTGGCAATACCACCCCTTATCAGCTGCTCAATCCGGACTGCGCCGCGTTCAACTCGACGCCCACGAGCCTGCCTGCCAGCGCAAGCAGCAGCGGCCGTTACGGCAATGTCTGCTCGGCGGACTTGAAGAACCTCTACGCCACGCTCCGCCCGGAAACGAAGCGCTACGGCTTTGCCGGCCGCGCGACCGTGAAGGTCGGCGAGAAGGCAGAGGCGTTCGTCTCGGTCGACTGGACCAAGACCAGCACCTATTCGCAGCTTTCTCCGGCCGCGTTCCCCAACGCCACTCCGCCGCCCAGTTCGGCCACCTGGGCCAGCGTCGTCCTGCCGGTCTACGTTTGCTCGGCAGGCACCGCCACTTTCGTCAACAACCTGAACGTCAGCTCGGGCTGTAATGCCGCCAACGGCACGCTGAACCCGAACAACCCGTTCGCCGCCAGCGGCCAGACCGCGATCATCCGCGGCCGCTACGACAAGCCGCAGACGGTCGAAACCGGTGCACGCTCGATGCGCGTCCAGGCGGGCATCAACGGCACCTTCGGCAGCGATGACGAATGGGCCTACACCGTCGGCGCTACGGCGTCGGAAGTGCAACTCACGCGCACCAGCCGCAACTACCTGATCCCGCAGCGCCTGGCCGACATGGTCGCGACCGGCGAGTACAACTTCGCGGCGCCCTGGCTGAACAGCCAGGAAGTCCGCGACTATGTGGCTCCGGTGAACAGGAAGGTCTCGACCTCCAAGCTGTGGCAGGTCGAAGGCACCATCCAGCGCGCACTGTTCGAATTGCCCGGCGGTTCGCTGCAGGTCGCAGTCGGTGCATCGTACCGCAAGGAATCGCTCGACGACCAGTCGGCGAACCCGCAGAACGATGCCGCTCCCTATGACCGTTACTTCACGATCAACGCGGTCGGCGCTGCCGGCAGCCGCAACGTGAAGTCGGCCTTCTACGACATCAGCGCGCCGATCATCGATCAGGTGGAATTGTCTGCTTCGGGTCGCTACGACAAGTATTCGTCAGGCCAGAGCAACTTCTCGCCGAAGTTCGGCATCAAGATCAAACCGATCGAACAGGTCCTGCTGCGCGGCACCTGGTCGAAGGGCTTCCGTATTCCTTCGTTCAACGAAGCATACGGCCTGCCGACGACCGGTTACGCCAACTTCAAGATCGACTGCACCACTTATGCAGCCTACTGCGCCTCGCACGACAACAACAACTACGTAAGCGCTGCCTACAACATCGGTCGTACCGGTACGGGTAACCCCGACCTGAAGCCCGAGAAGTCGACCAGCTACACGTTCGGTGCCGTGTTCGAACCGATGCGCAATGTCAGCTTCACCGTGGATTACTTCCGCACGAAGATTAAGGGCATCATCGGCGGCGTTTCGGCGGAAGACCAGGATGCGGCTCTCGACGCTTACTTGCGTACCGGCGCGACCAATGCCGTCACCGGCGTGACTATTCGTCCGCTCAATCCCGATCCGGATAACCTGACGGCGATCGCGAACCCGGGCTTCATCGAGTACTCGTACAACAACTCGGACTCGCAGGTCGTAGAGGGCATCGATTTCGGCGCCAACATCAGCTACGATTTCGGCCCGGTTACCTGGACCAGCAACCTCGACGCTTCGTACCTCATCAAGTACGAACTGACCCGTGCTACGGGCACCAAGGAGCGTTACGACGGCTCGCTGAGCCCCTGTGACTACACCTCGTGCTCGGGTTCGCCGAAGTGGCGCGGTTCCTGGCAGAACACCTTCACCATGGGCAAGGTGTCGCTGACCGGTACCGCATACTACACGCATGGCTACGACCTCGCGTCGGTCGATTACAGCGGCGTGAAGGGTGATTGCGCAGCCAGCGTCGGTGCTTCGGTCGTCGAATACGACGATGGCACTCCGGTGAAGTGCAAGGTCGGTGCGCAGTGGAACTTCGACATCGCAGCCAATGTTCAGGTCAGCGACAACTTCTCGATCTATGCGAACATCCTCAATGCGTTCGCGATCAAGCCGAAGTTCGACCCGTCGGCGGCTTACTCGATCTTCAACTACAACCCGGCATGGGGCCAGGCCAACATGGTCGGCCGCTACTTCCGCCTCGGCGCGAAGGTTGACTTCTAAACCGCAAGGTCTGGACAAAAGATGGGGCGGTCTCTTCGGAGGCCGCCTTTTTTTTTTGGCGTGTCTGTCTGAAATCCGTGTCCTGCTGAATGACGACAAACTGTTGCAACCTGTTGCAATGTTACAACAAATGACTCTTTTGTTGCAGCTTTCCTGCAAATCGCTGTTGCAGTTGCGAATTGGCACGGCAGACTATCGGCATCTGCCCGGATTTCCGGCCGGGCACGCGGACGTCACATCCGCACCGAAGCAACAAGGGGACACACCATGAAAACCGCAAGAAGCACTCTGCTTCTTGGCGTCGCCGCGATTCCGGCGATCGCTGTATTGGCCGCCGCGCCAGCGCGCGCTCAAGAAGCCAGCGCACAGGGTGCCACCGCACAGAGCGGCACCGACACCGCCGACGAAAGCGGTGATGCCATCACCGTTACCGGCACTCGCATCACCATACCGAACGGGTTCGACAACCCCAACCCGGTCGTGTCAGTCACCGCCGCCACGATCGAGCAGTCGGGCCGGACCAACATCACCGAATTTCTGTCGCAGAGCCCGGCCCTACTCGGTTCGCGCCGTGCGATCGATTCCGCCGGCTCGAACCTGCCCAATGGCCAGCTCACCGGCGTCAACCTGCTGAACCTGCGCAACCTGGGCACTGCACGCACGCTCGTGCTGGTTGACGGCCGGCGCCACGTGGCGGGCTATCCCGGCACCGCATCGGTCGATACCAACACCATCCCGACCGATCTGATCGAGAGCGTCGACGTGCTCACCGGCGGCGTCTCGGCGATCTACGGTGCGGACGGCGTTTCGGGCGTGGTCAACTTCATTATGAAGAAGGACTTCGAAGGCCTGCGCATCCGTGGCCAGAACACGATCTCGCAGCGCGGCGACGCGGGTGAGAAGTTCCTCGCGGCAACTGCTGGCACCAATTTCGACGACGGCAAGGGCAACATCACCCTCGCCTACGAATTCAACAAGACCGACCGCTTCTCGCAGCGCAAGCGTCTGAACTACGGCAAGACCGGCCCGACTTGGAGCTTCGTACGCAACCCGGCCGACGGCGCCCCCGGCTCGACACGCGACGATCCGAACGTGCCCGACCGCGTGCTGATGAACAACCTGCGCTGGGCGGACAGCTCGATGGGCGGCGCGATCGACATCGATTTCGACGGCGTTCCCGACTATACCGGTGAAGGCAACCCGTACGATCTGGGCACTTACGTCCCCGGCACCGCGTTTACCGTGGGCGGCGACAGCACCCCGCGCGATTCGTACTACGGCGACTACACGCCGTTCCTGCGCCGTCACATCGTCAACGTGATGGGCCACTACGAAGTCAGCCCGGCGCTCAACTTCTATGCGGAAGCGAAGTACGTGCGTTCCAAGGCGTACACCTTTGCGCAGCCGACTTACGACTTCTACACCGAGCTGTTCGCGGACAACTACTATCTGAACGAGCGCTTTGGTGCGAACGCTCCGGACGGCGCCCTCGTCAGCCGCGACAACTTCGACTTCGGCATCCGCCGCTCGGAACTGAACCGCGAGTTGTGGCGCACCGTCGTCGGTGCCAACGGCGAACTGTCATCGCACCTGAAGTACGACGCCTCGTTCGTCTTCGGCCAGTCGACGCAGCGGGCGACCGCCTCGGGCGACCGTATCCTCGATCGCTACTCGGCGGCGCTGGACGCGGTGTCCGACGGCAACGGCGGCGTGACCTGCCGCATCAACCTGCCCGGCCAGACCGAGATAATGGGCAACAGCTTCGGCTCGCCCTTCTACAGCGGCGCGCCGCTGACGTTCCAGCCCGGCCAGTGCGTACCGCTCAACGTCCTGGGCAACGGCTCGCCTTCGCCTGAGGCGCTGGCCTTCATTCTCGCGACCCACACCGACTATGCCCGCCTACGCCAGTACGTCGGCTCGGCCAGTATTTCGGGTGACACCGGTGGGTTCTTCGAACTGCCGGGCGGCCCGATCGGCTTCGCCGTCGGTCTCGAGTACCGCAAGGAGAGCAGCCTTCAGATCCCGTCGTACTACACGCAGAACGGCTTCCTGGCCGACAGCGCGCAGGCGACGATCGACGGCGGTTCGTACGACGTAAAGGAAGCCTACGGAGAAATCCGTCTGCCGATCCTGCTCGATGCCCCGCTGGCCCATGAGTTGAGCCTGGGTGGCGCATTGCGCGTTTCGGACTACTCGACGGTCGGCACGAACACCGCCTGGAACGTCAACGGCACGTATGCGCCGATCGCAGACGTTTCGTTCCGCGGCACCTATTCGGTTTCGGTGCGTGCACCGAACATCACCGAGCTGTTTGCCGGCACCAGCGGCGGTTACGAGTTCATCACCGACCCGTGCGGCCCGGAACGCATCGCCGAAGGCAAGGCACCCCGCCAGGCCAACTGCACCGCGGCGCTGACCGCTGCCGGCCTTACCCCGCAGCAGATCATCGACTTCAACCCGGCCGACGACCAGACCTCACCGCAGAACAGCAGCCTGCTGGGCACCCAGGGCGGCAACCCGAACCTCTCCGAGGAAAAGGCCAAGACCTGGACCGCCGGCGTGGTGCTGCGTCCGAGCTTCCTGAAAGGCTTCACTCTCAGCGCAGACTGGTACAACATCCGTATCAGCAAGGCGATCAACTACTCGACCGCGCAGGACATCGTGGACCTCTGCTACGACCAGCCGACGCTGCAGAACCAGTATTGTTCGCTCATCACCCGCAGCGGCACTACCGGCTACATCAACGGCTTCAGCGTAGTCCCGCAGAACGTCGCATCGTACAAGACGGCAGGTCTCGACCTGAACCTGCAGTATCGCCTCGAAGCCTCGCCGGCCGTCGGCAGCTTCCTGTTCAGCCTCGTTGGCAACTATCTCAACAAGCTGGAATTCGTTCCCTCGCTCGGCGCCGTGGCGCAGAACGAACTGGACAGCTCGGCGTACCCGGCACCCAAGTTCAGCGCGACCTTCGACCTTACCTGGATCAAGGGCCCGTTCTCGCTGAACTACGGCATCAACTGGTGGGACAAGACTCGCCGGGTCACCCGCGAGCAGCAAGCGGCCAACCCCGACTACCTGCCCAGCCAGTACATCTGGTACAAGGAGAAGTGGGAGCACGAACTGTACGCATCGTACAACGTCGATGACCGCTTCACGATCTACGGCGGTGTCAACAACCTGTTCGACACCAAGCCCGACGTGGGTGCAGTCGCCTATCCGATCAGCGCGGTCGGCCGCTCGTTCTTCATGGGCGTGAAGGCGAACGTGTTCTGATCTTCACAAGATCGAGCCACATGAGATTCGGGCCGGGAAGCGTTGCTTCCCGGCCCGTTTTCGTCACTCCACGCTAATCGCCAGCGCGCCGTCACCGTCCTCGATCCGGACGTGCGATCCATCCGGCACCTCGCCTGCCAGCAGCTTCTCCGCCAGCGGGTCCTGCAAGTACCGCTGCACCGCGCGCTTCAATGGCCGCGCGCCGTACACCGGGTCATAGCCGACCCGCCCCAGCCACCGCTTCGCCGCGTCCGACAGGTCGAGCACGATCTTGCGGTCCTTGAGCAGCTTCTGCACGCGGACCACCTGGATATCGACGATCGGCGCCATGTGCTCCTGGCCCAGCCGGTGGAACAGCACGATCTCGTCGAGACGGTTGAGGAACTCGGGCCGGAAATGCCCGCGCACCACTTCCATCACCTGCGGCTCCACGGTGGAGACGTCCACGCCCTCGTCAAGCCCGGCAAGGTACTGGCTGCCGAGGTTGCTGGTCAGGATGATCAGCGTGTTGGTGAAGTCCACCACGCGGCCCTGTCCATCGGTCAGGCGCCCGTCGTCGAGCACCTGCAGCAGCACGTTGAAGACGTCGGAATGCGCCTTCTCCACCTCGTCGAACAGCACGACCTGATAAGGGCGCCGCCGCACCGCCTCGGTCAGCACGCCGCCTTCCTCGTAGCCGACATAGCCCGGAGGCGCGCCGATCAGGCGGGCGACCGCGTGCTTCTCCATGAACTCCGACATGTCGATGCGCACCATCGCGGTGTCGTCGTCGAACAGGAAGCCCGC
>NZ_ALVC01000168.1:0-18238 GCF_000293195.2 Sphingomonas sp. LH128 | reverse complement strand
CGTCGCGCCGAGGCCGACCGCGTGGCCGTTCATCCGGCACACCACGGGCTTGTCGATGTCGAGCAGGGTGGAGACGATCCGTTTGGCCACGCGCGTCTCGTGGTCGAAGAGGTGGGGATTGCGCGCATTGTTCTCGATGTGGTCGAGGTCGCCGCCTGCCGAGAAGGCCCGGCCCGCGCCGGTCAGCACCACGACGTCCGATCCGGTATCGACCTGTGCGAACCACATCGCCTCGGCCAGATCGTCGTGAAGCTGCAGGTTTACCGCGTTCAGCGCCTCGGGCCGGTTGAGCGTGATGCGCAGCAGCCGTCCTTCGCGGGCCATTTCGATCATGGCCAACTGTGGCAGGGCGGGCGCGGTATCGGTCATTTCGGCAGGTCTCCTCTTCCCTCCAGCGTCATAGGCCGGGCGGTATCGAGGACCATGCGAAAACGCGATTTTGCCCAAACCTTTCGCTCCGGCGAAACCTTTACCCTTCGCGTTGCCAAAGCGGGCGAAGTTCGATCTACCGGGCTGAACGCATGCGCAGCAGCGCGGCTAGGCGGAGAGGTTACGGCACGATGACGCAGTTCGACGAGACTTTCGACTGGGTGGTCGTAGGAAGTGGCGCAGGCTCGATGGCTTCGGCGCTCTTGATGAAGCAGGCGGGCAAGACCGTCGTGATCCTCGAGAAGGCGCAGTGGATCGGCGGCACCACGGCGAAGTCCGGCGGGGTCATGTGGATACCCGGCAACCGCTTCATGGACCCCGGCGAGGACAGTCTGGAACGCGCTTGCCAGTACCTCGACGCGGTGGTGCCCGACGATGCGGAATCCCCCGGCACCAGCCCCGCGCGCCGCCGCACTTATGCGGTCGAAGCGCCGAAGATGCTGGACTTCATCGTTTCGCAGGGGGTCAGGATGGAGCGCGGCTCCCGCTTCTGGCCCGACTACTACGATGAACTCCCCGGCGGTATGAAGACCAGCCGCACCGTTACGGCTTTGCCCTTCGACAAGAATGAGCTGGGCAAGGAATGGGCGGGCAAGCTGCGTCAGGGCTTCGCCGAAGTGCCGGTCAAGCTGGACGATGCGATGAAGCTGCCCTTCGCGAAGCATTCGTGGGCGATCAAGCGGCTGATCGTCGGGATCGGGTTCAAGATCATCCTCGGCAAACTGACCGGCAAGCATTGGGTCACCGCCGGCGCGGCCTTGCAGGGGCGCATGCTCAAGGCGGTTCTGGACAATCAGGCGGCGGATATCCGCGTTAATTCGCCCGTCAGCGAAGTCATCATGGAAGGCGAAAAAGCCGTCGGCGTCGTCACCGAGAAAGACGGCAGGCCTTGGCGCATCGGTGCGCGGCTGGGCATCCTGATGAACGCGGGCGGGTTCTCGATGAACCAGGCGATGCGCGACACCTACATGCCGGGCACGCAGTCGAAGTGGTCCAACGGCATCGAGACCGACACCGGCGACATGCACCGCGAACTCGCCGCGAAGGGCGCGGCGCTGGCGCAGATGGACCAGATGGTCGGTTTCCAGATGACCGATGCGCCCGGCTGGGACACCGACTACGTCAAGCCCGGCACCCAGAGCACCACCGCCAAGCCCCATGCGATCCAGGTCGACCAGTCGGGCCTGCGCTACATGAACGAGGGCGGCTCCTACGAGGCGTTCTGCGAGACCATGCTGGTGCGCAACCGCACCGTGCCCGCCGTGCCGAGCTGGGCGATTCTCGACCAGCAGTACATGGACGAATACGCCGTCGCCGGTAAGGGCACCGCGAAGAAGAACATGGCCAAGTGGCTCGCCTCGGGCTGGATGCGCAAGGCGGATACGGTTGGCGAACTGGCCGGGATCATCGGCGTTCCTCCCGGCTCTCTGGAAACCACGGTCGCGCGCTGGAACGGCTTCGTGCGCGGCGGCCGCGACGAGGATTTCCAGCGCGGCGAGCGGGCCTACGACAACTTCCTCGGCGATCCGTTCTTCAAGGACGGCCCGAACCAGACGATGGGGATGATCGACAAGGCGCCGTTCTATGCTTTCCCGGTCTATCCCGGCGACGTCGGGACTTACGGCGGCGTCGTGTGTGACTGCGATTCGCGAGTGCTGCGCGAGGACGGCTCGGCGATCGAGGGGCTCTATGCCTGCGGCGTCACCACCGCCTCGCCGATGGGCCGCGTCTATCCCGGCGCCGGGGCGAGCGTCGGCCCGTCGATGACCTTCGGCTGGATCGCGGCCAAGCACGCGGCCGGCCTCGGCAACCAGGTGTTCTGAAACGCAGATACCGCAGGGGCGGTTCGCCCGTCCTTGCCAGCGGGGCCTGCCCTGAACCAATGTTCAGCCATCCCAGCAGCCACGAGCTGTCCGAGAGAGGAATCATGAGCGAAACGCCAACCAACCGGGCCATCCCCGACGCCGCCACACAGGTCGACATCTACCGTCGAATGATCCGCATCGAGCGCAACGACGACCTCACCCGTCAGCAGATCCGCCGCGGCCGCATCACCGCGCCATATTATTCGGCGCGCGGGCAAGAGTGCATTCCCTCGGCGATCTCGGTGCTGCTCAACAATGACGACAAGATCTGCACGATCTATCGCGGCATCCACGACATGGTCGCCAAGGACATGCCGCTGCGGCCCCTGTGGGCAGAAATCTGCGGCCGCGTCGACGGCACCTGCAAGGGCAAGGGCGGCCCGATGCACCTCACTCACCCGGAGACCGGCGTCATGGTGACGACGGGCATCGTCGGCTCCTCGATGCCGATCGCCAACGGCTTCGGTTGGGCGGCGCTGCTCGACGGCACGAAGCAGGTCACCGTCGCCTACTTCGGTGATGGCGCCAGCAACATCGGCGCCTTCCACGAGGCGCTGAACCTCGCCTCGGTGTGGAAGCTGCCGGTGATCTTCGTGTGCCAGAACAATGGCTTTGCCGAGCACACCCGCTACGAGAACGGCACCTCGGTGGACTTCATCGCCAAGCGCGCGGCCGGTTACGGTATGCCGGGCTACACGGTGGACGGCAACGATCCGCTCGACGTCTATGCCCATGCCCACGCCGCCATCGAGCGCGCCCGCGCCGGTGAAGGGCCGACCTTGCTGGAGTGCAAGACCTTCCGCTTCATGGGCCACGTCTTCGGCGACAACGACGCCTACATGACCAAGGAAGAAAAGGCCGCCGCGATCGAGGCCGATCCGCTGCCGCGCTTCCGCCAAAAGCTGATCGACGACGGTGTCGCCAGTGCCGAGCAGCTCGACGAACTCACCGCGAAGATCGAGGCCGAGGTCAACGACGCCATCGACTACGCAATGGCCTGTGAATTCCCGTCCGACGACGAACTGCGCCGCGACGTCTTTGCCGAGGAGATTCCGGCATGAGCACTGAAACTCTCGAAGCCCCCGTCGTCGAGACGGTGAAGATGAACGGCCTGCAGGCCATCAACGCCGCGCTGAGCGAGGCGATGGAAGCCGATCCCAAGGTTCTCGTTCTGGGCGAGGATATCGCTGACAACGAGGGCGGCGGTGTCTGCGGCGTGACGCGCGGGCTGTCGACGAAGTTCGGCACCAGCCGCGTGCGCTCCACCCCGATCTCTGAACAGGCGATCATGGGCGCGGCGATCGGCGTGGCCATGGCCGGCTACAAGCCGGTGGCCGAGATCATGCTGATGAACTTCACGACCGTCGCCATGGACATGATCGTGAACCACGCGGCCAAGCTGCGCTTCATGTCCGGCGGCCAGAGCCAGGTGCCGCTGGTGATCCGCACCATGACCGGCGGCGGCAACCAGACCGCCGGGCAGCACGCCGACTTCTACGAGGCGTGGTTCGCGCATACCGCGGGCATCAAGGTGGTGATCCCCTGGACCCCGGGCGACATGAAGGGCCTCTATCTCTCGGCGATCCAGGACCCCGATCCGGTCATCATCATCGAAAGCGTCAAGACCCTGTTCGTGCCGATGGACACGCCGGTCAACCAGGGCCCGATCCCGCTGGGCAAGGCCAACATGGTCGTACCGGGCAGCGACCTCACCATCGTCTCCTACGGGCAGATGATGTTCACGGTGATGCAGGCGGTCGAGGAACTGGCGGCGGCGGGCGTCTCGGTCGAAGTGGTCGACCTGCGCACGATCTCGCCGTGGGACAAGGAAACGGTGCTGGCCTCGGCCGAAAAGACCGGACGCCTGTTGGTGGTCCACGAAGCGGGCCGCAACTTCGGTCCTGGCGCGGAGATCGCCGCGACCGCGCAGGAAGTGCTGTTCGGCAAGCTCAAGGCGCCGGTCGGTCGCCTCGGCGCGCCGTATTGCGCGGTGCCCTTCGCGAAGAAGCTGGAGGATGCCTATCTCGTGCAGCCGCCCGAGATCGTCGCGGAGGTCAAGCGGCTGATGGCGATCTGATACCCACCCCGTCCGGCTAGTTCGCTGCGCTCTCAAGCCTACCGGCCCTCCCGCACGCGGGAGGGCGAAGCGGTGGCCTTTCATTCCCCTCCCGCGTGCGGGAGGGGGCAGGGGTGGGCCTTACTCAACCCAGCACCGCCTGCTCGCGCTTCTCGGGCCGGATGTAGATCGAGGTGATCTTCGGCGAGAGCGCTTTCATCCGCGTCTCCAAGTTTTCGATCAGCGTTTCCGCCTCGCCCATCGGCAGGTTGTCGGCAAAGTCCGCGCTGATCGCCACGAACACCGCGTCCGGTCCTGTGTGGACGGTGCGCACATGGTTGACCGAGGTGATGTGCGGGTTGCCTTCCATCACCCCGCGCAGCCCGGCAATCAGTGCCGGGTCGGCGGCCTCTCCGATCAGCAGGCCCTTGGACTCGCGCGCCAGCAGCACTGCGACGGCCGCCAGCACCAGGCCGATCAGAACCGATGCCGCGCCGTCGAGCCTCGGCTCTGCGAAGTGGCCGCTAGCCCAGATGCCGAGCGCTGCGATGACGAGGCCGATCAGCGCTGCGCTGTCCTCGAACAGGACGATGAAGCCCGGCGGGTCCTTGGAGCGGCGGATTGCCTGCCACCAGCTCTGCCCGGCGCGGCCCGCGTTGAACTCCTTCACCGCGATGGCCCAGGATGCGCCCTCCATGAGGAAGGCGACGCCCAGCACGATGTAGCTGAGGGTCGGGTCCTCGACCGCGCGGGGCTCGCGGATATGGGCGATGCCCTCGTAGATCGAAATACCCGCGCCGCCCGCGAAGATCAGGATCGCGACGACGAAGGCCCAGAAGTACAGCTCGCGCCCGTAGCCGAAGGGATGGGCTGCGTCGGCTGCGCGCTTGCCCTGGTTCTGGCCGTAGAGCAGCAGGATCTGGTTACCGCTGTCAACCAGCGAATGGACACCCTCGGTCGCCATGGCGGAAGAGCCGCCGATACCTGCCGCCACGAACTTGGCGACGGCGATGCCCATGTTCGCCGCCAGCGCGCCGTAGAGGACTATGTTGTCGCGGATGTGTCCGGAAGTCTTGGCCATGCCCGGCACAACGAGCGGCGGGGCAGGGCGTTGCTTACCGTCGTCCCGGACTTGATCCGGGACCGCTGCCCGTGAACAGCCTACCCGTCGCTTAGACACCTTGCCGCATGAACTGCGCCTAAAGACAGCCACCGGTCCCGGATCAAGTCCAGGACGACGAATTGCTCCGGCCGATCTGTCAGCCCAGCGCCTCTCGCCCCGTCCGCTCGTTCCACAGGTCTGGCGATCCGCAAAGCTGCAGGTTCAGCATCGCGCGTTTCATGAAGCGGTGGATCGGGTGTTCCTCGGTCAGGCCGATGCCGCCGTGAAGCTGGATCGCCTCTTCGGTGACGAATGCGAAGGCCTCGGCCGCCAGCGTCTTCGCCGCGGCGCACTGGACGAGGGTTGCGGCATCGTCGCGCACCCGGTTCCACAGGAGCGCCTCGGCCACGGCAATGCGCGCCTTCATATCGGCGGCGCGGTGCTTGAGAGCCTGGAACATGGCGATGGGCCGGTCGAACTGGCGGCGCATCTTCATGTATTCGATGGTGAGTTCCAATGCGGCATTCGCGGCACCGAGGCAGTCGGCGGCGACGGCAAGGTGCGCTTCGGGCGCCAGCGCGTCGTGCAGCGCTGCAGCGCCGTCCGCATCGGTGAGCATGAGTGCCGGATCGGGCGCGTATCCATCAAGAACGATGTCGAACAGGCGCCGGCTGGGGTCCCAGATCGCGCGCTCCACGATAGAAACACCCGGCGCATCGGTCGGCACGAGGGCATAGCCGCCCGGCAGCTTCGCAACGACCGCCACCGCCATGTCCGCATCGAACACACCGCCGACTACGCCCGAAAGCGTACCATTCGGTGCCGCCTCCAGCTTCGCGGGGAGCAGGTGCAGGGGGGCGTATTCGCCCCCCGCCAGCCGTTCCAGCCACTCGACCCGCGCCGCAATCTCGCTCGCCAGCACGGCCTGCAGGCCCAATTGCGCCGGGATCAGCGGCGTCGTCGCCAGCACGCGGCCCATCTCGAAATGGATCGCGGCGGAAGCCTCTCGATCAAGGCCGAGGCCGCCGTCTTCCTCGGGCAGGCGCACCATCAGCCAGCCCATCTCCGCCACCAGCCGCCAGCTTTCATCGCGGCCGGGGGAGAGTGCGTCGGCGGGGAACGCCTTCTGCGCGGCGTCGGTCAGTTCGTTCAGTTCGATCATGTCAGGCCACCCAGGCTTTCGGCTCGCGCGGCATGTCGAGCATGCGCTCGGCGATGATATTACGCTGCACTTCCTCGCTGCCCCCGGCGATGGTCCAGGCGTAGGAGTTCATGAAGTCCGCCATCCAGTTGCCGGTATTGAGGTCGCCGAAGGTGATCGGCGCTACGTATTGCTCCGCGATGCCGCCAAGGCGCAGGCCCAGCTTCGCATAGGCCCTGAGCGCGCGGCTGTAGCTGTTCTTGATGATGGAGGCGTCGCCAATGCGCTCGATGCCCTTGATCCGGTTGTCCAGGAACTGGTCGGCGACGGCGCACACGGCGTCCACTTGCGTCACCAGTTCGCCGAAATCCCGCAGCACTCCGCGATCGTCCTCGTGTCCGTGCTCGCGGATCAGCGAGGCCACGCGCGACAGGGCGCCGCGCATACGGTAGGACAACTCCATCAGCGTCAGCCCGCGCTCGGAAGCGAGCGTCGCCTGCGCCACGGCCCAGCCCTTGCCCTCATCGCCGACGCGCTCGGAGACGGGGATTTCCACATTGTCGAGGAAGATCTCGGCGAATTCCTCGTCGCCCTGGATCTGGTGGATCGGGCGGACAGAGACGCCGGGTGCCTTCATGTCCATCAGCAGGTACGTGATGCCCGCCTGCTTGGGGCCGTCCGAGGAGGTGCGCACCAGCAGCAGGCACCGTTGCGCGAACTGCGCCATCGTCGACCAGACCTTCTGGCCGTTGACGACGTAGACGTCGCCCTTGCGCTCCGCCCTGGTCTTGATGGCGGCGAGGTCTGATCCGGCGCCGGGCTCGGAGAAGCCCTGGCACCATGTCTCGCCCTCGAGGATGCGCGGGAGGTAGCGGTCCTGCTGCTCCCGGGTCGCACATTCGTGCAACGTTGCGAAGGCATGGTACGTCGAGACGAAGGAGAGCAGCAGGCGCGGACAGTCTGCCTTCGCCAGTTCCTCGTAGATCACTTTCTGCTCGGCCAGGCTGCGGCCGCCGCCGGGGAACGTGGCAGGCCAGTGCGGGATGGCGTAGCCTGCCGAAACCAGCCGCGTAAACCAGTCGCGCTGGGTGCGGACGAAGTCGTCCTGCGTGCGGCTCGCGTCGCGCCAGCCGGTCGGCGCCTCGGCGGCTAGGAAGGCGCGCACTTCGCGGCGCAGCGCTTCGAGATCGGGCGTATCGGTCATGGAGACCGTCCAAGCACGGGGCACGGCGGCGCGTCCATAAGGGGCGGTACGCGCGGGCGATATCGGGAGGTTAGACCGCCACCTCGATCACGTCGCCCTCGATCCGCACTTCATAAGTATCGATCGGCATCGAGGCGGGCGGGTTTATCGGCTTGCCGGTTTCCAGATCGAAACGCGCGCCGTGAACCGGGCAGGAAATCCACCCCGCGCGCACGCGGCCGCATTCAAGCGTTTCGTAGGCGTGGCTGCACAAGTTGCGCACCGCGTAGACCTGATCCCGCGCGCCGACGAGGAGCACGCTGATCCCGCCCACCTCGACCACTTTCTTGCCGCCCTGCGGAACTTCATCGAGTTTCGCCACCGCGACGAATGCCTTCTCGCTCACCCGTGTCCTTTCGTATCTCTTCGCTGCGTCCTTGCGGTACTCCGCAGGTGATTTCCAGCACAAGTGGTCGATGCGCAATCGCGCCAGCGATTCCGACGCCCCGGCGGTTGTGGGGCGAGGCTGCCTGTGCCTAACGAAAGGCTGAGAGGAGGGCGCCGCCCCGATGCAATTCGAATGGACCGCCGGGCAGGACGCCTTCCGGCACAAGATCCGCGACTTCCTACACGCCAACCTGCCTGCGGACTGGGAGAAGTTCTCGGAACACGGCCCTGCGTCCCCGGCGCTGACCGCCTTCGCGCGCGACTTCTGTGTCAAGCTGGCGGAAGCGGGCATCCTCTTCCCGCACTGGCCGGTCGAGATGGGCGGCGAGGGCCTCGGCCCGTGGGAACAGCAGATCCTCTCCGAAGAGATGTGGATCGCCGGCGAGCCGCGCGGCGGCCAGTACATGAACGTCAACTGGATCGGCCCGACGCTGGAGAAGTACGGCACGCCCGAGCAGAAGGCCCGCTACCTCGAGCCGATCACGCGCGGGGAATCGCTGTGGTGTCAGGGTTTTTCGGAACCTGACGCCGGGTCGGACCTAGCCTCGCTGCGGACGCGAGCCACGCTGACCGAAGGCAACTACGTCATCAGCGGCCAGAAGATCTGGACCAGCTATGCGGGCCTCGCCGACACCTGTTTCCTGCTGACGCGCACCAGCGACGACCGCAAGAAGGGCATCACCATCATTCTGGTGCCGATGGACACGCCCGGCATCACCGTGCGCCAGATTCCCTCGCTGATCGGCGAGGGCGACATCCATGAGGTCTTCTTCGACGACGTCACCGTGCCCGAAACCGCCCGCTTCGGCGAGGAAGGGCAGGCATGGGAGATCGTCGCCTATTCGCTGCGCAACGAGCGGCTCGGCATCCCGCGCTTCACGCTGGCGCGCGCGGCGCTCGATCGGGCGGTGGCGATGCTCAAGGAGCAGGGGCGCTTTGCGCGCGAACATGTGCGGATCGAGGCGGCGCGTTGTGCCGCACTGTGCGAGGCGGCGGGCACGGCGAACTACGCCGTCGTCCAGAAGCGCGTCGAGGGCCTCGCGATCGGTGCGGAGTCCAGTTCCGCGCGCTACGCCACCGTCATGGCCGAGCGGGCGGTGTGCGAATTCGTCGTCGAGTTCCTGCCCGAAGCGCTCGCGGGGGCCTCGCCGTATCTCAAGATGCACCACCAGCGCGGGATCGTCGCGGGCGTCGCGGCGGGGTCGGCGGAAATCCAGCTCAACATCATCGCCAGCGACGTGCTGGAACTGCCTCGGGAGCCGCGCTGATGCACTTGTCCCTCAACGAGGACCAGCGGCAGGTCCTCGACTTCATCGACAGCCTCGCGCGGCCTTACGCGGGCGTTCCGCTGCACGATGCCGGCCTCACGCTCGAAAGCGCGGAACTTGACGCGGCGCTGGTCGAGAACGGGTTTCTCGACGTGCTGATGGTCGAGGAACTCGGCCCCGTCACCGCCGCGCTGGTGGTGGAGAAGCTGGCGCGGCTGCCCTTTGCACTAGAGGCGGCGGCCTCGTCCTTCGTACGCCCGCTGATCGATCCGGACCTGCCGCGTCCGCTGTGTCTGGTCGAGGAGGGGCGCACGGCTGGTCCGGTGCGTTTCCTGCGGCCGGGGGCGAGCGTCGTGATCGTCGGGCCTTCGGGCGTGCGCAGCTTCAAGGCGGACGAGAGTGTGATCGCGGCGGCGCAGGAGGATGCGCTTTATGCCTATCCCGTGGCGTTCCTGACCGGTCTGCCGGATGCGATGACTGCGTATGAGGTCGATCCTGCCGAAGTGCTGCGTTCGTGGCGCGTGGGAAGCGCGGCCGAAGCCGCGGGCCTGCTGGGCGCGGCGCTGGCGTCTACGGTGACTTACGCGTCAGAGCGCAAGCAGTTCGGCCGCCCGCTGGCCACCTTTCAGGGCATGCGGCATCGTCTGGCCGAAGACCAGGTCATGACCAACTCGGTCTACTGGCTCGCCCTGCGTGCGGCCGGGACCGGCGATCCCGGCGACGCCGCGCTGGCCCTTCTGCATGCGCAGGAGGCGGCGAAGCGGGTGTGCTACGACTACCACCAGTTCCTTGGCGGCATGGGCATGACGCTGGAACATCCGCTGCACTTGTGGACCTATCGCCTCAAGCTGCTGACCGCCGAACTGGGCGGGCGCGGCGAGCAGGGGCTGGCGGCGGCGGAGGCGCTTTGGGGGTGAGGCTCGAAGGCCCACCCCGCCGCGACTAGGCGATAAATCGCCAAGTCTCGCTCCCCCCGCTTGCGGGAGGGGCGTCTCCGGCTAGATTCCCCCTCCCGCTTGCGGGAGGGGCTGGGGGTGGGCTCTTCCGCACTTCACCCCATCACCGCCACGCTGTCGCTGACCAGCCGCACCAGTTCCGCTTGCCCGCGCACGCCCAGCTTGGCGTAGAGGCGCTTGGAATAATTGCGCGCCGTTTCCAGCGTCAGGCCCATGTTTTCGGCCGCCTCGGCGATAGATTGCCCCTCGTTCAGCGCGATCGCCAGCTGCGCCTCGCGCGGGGGCAGGTCGAACAGGCGGGTGAGGCGCTCCACGCTCGCCGGCGTTCTTGCATTGGGCAGGCGGCACAGCGCCAGCATCGAGGGGCGCGGCATGTCGCTGGTGGCCGTCAGCAGCGCTTCCAGCCGAGGGTCCTCATGCAGCATCACTGCACGCGGCGGGGGCGGCGTCGACGAGGCGAACAGCACGGCTGCCCCGCCCAGTTCACGCTCCGCATGGACGCCGAGATCGCGCAGGCGCTCCCCCACGCGCGGCGTGTAGCCGAGATTCCCGCGCATCCATGCATCGAGGCGCGGGTCGATGGCCAATAGCCGCGCCTCGCGGTCGAACACCATCCATGCCGTAGCGCTGCGCGCCATGCCCTGCGCACTGACGCTGGCGCGGATGCGGTGGTGCTCCAGCGCGACATAGCTGCGCAGCGCGGCCTCCACGTAAGGCGCGAGCGAGGAGAGCAGGGCGCTGTCCGCCGCCTCGCAAGGTTTAGCGCGGGCGAGGATAAGCCATGCATCGGTCTCCGCGACACGCGGCAGGCGCACCACCCGCTCGTCGGCGATACCGAGGCGCGCCATCTTGGCCAGGCGGTCGGCCCGGAAGACGGGATCGTGGTCCACGAACTCGCCGACGCTGTAGACGCGGCCCGGGCGCAGTTGGTCGTAGTGCAGGCGCTCCAGCGCATGCATCTCGAACGGATCGAGTTCGCGCGCCTCGCTGCGCAAGTCGCGTCCGGCGTGGAAGTCGGTGATCTGGGCATGCGGGCCGTCGCCCTGCTTCATCACGATGCTGACGTACTCGGCATCGCTCCGGCGACGCAGGCGCTCGAGAAACTCGGCAAACTGCGCCTTGTCGCCAATCCCCGCTATCAGCGGCAGCAGCAAATCTGTCTCATCGTTGGATGTCAGAGCCATATCTCCCTCCCATATGGGAGGTTCTGCGATTTGTCATCCTTGCAAAGAGCGATTCGAGCCCAACAAGAGGGCGACCCTGCGAAGGCCAAAGGACCAGAGATCCTGATGAAGACCCTGACGCACCTCGACAGACTCGAGGCCGAAGCCATCCATATCATCCGCGAAGTCGTCGCCGAGGCCGAGAAGCCGGTGATGCTCTATTCCGTCGGCAAGGACAGCGCGGTGATGCTGCACCTTGCGCGCAAGGCGTTCTATCCCTCGCCGCCGCCGTTCCCGCTGCTCCATGTCGACACCACGTGGAAATTCAAGGCGATGTACGACCTGCGCGACAAGATGGCGCGCGACAGCGGTATGGAGCTGCTGGTCTACCAGAACCCGGAAGCGGCCGAGAAAGGCATCAATCCCTTCGACCACGGCGCGCTCCACACCGACATGTGGAAGACCGAAGGTCTGAAGCAGGCACTCGACAAGTACGGCTTCGATGCGGCTTTCGGCGGCGCCCGCCGTGACGAGGAGAAGAGCCGCGCCAAGGAGCGCATCTTCTCGTTCCGCACCTCCTCGCACGGCTGGGACCCGAAGAACCAGCGTCCGGAGCTGTGGAACCTCTACAACGCCCGCAAGGCGCGCGGGGAATCGATCCGCGTGTTCCCGATCTCCAACTGGACCGAGCTGGATATCTGGCAGTACATCCACCTCAACGACATCCCCATCGTCCCGCTCTATTTCGCGGACAAGCGCCCCACCGTGGAGCGCGACGGCATGCTGCTGATGGTCGATGACGACCGCTTCCCGCTCAAGGACGGCGAAGTGCCGGTAGAGCGCTCGATCCGCTTCCGCACGCTGGGCTGCTACCCGCTGACGGGTGCAGTGGAGAGCGAGGCGAAGACGCTGCCCGAGGTGATCCAGGAAACCCTCCTCACGACCACCAGCGAGCGACAGGGCCGCGCCATCGACAAGGACGCCGGCGGCGCCGGCATGGAAGTGAAGAAGCAGCAGGGGTACTTCTGATGGCCGATATCGACACCAAGGAAGCGGTCTACGTCACCGACAAGCTCATCGCCGAGGACATCGACGCCTACCTCGTCCAGCACGAGCACAAGACGATGCTGCGCTTCATCACCTGCGGCAGCGTCGACGACGGCAAGTCCACCCTGATCGGGCGCCTGCTCTACGATTCGAAGATGATCTTCGAGGACCAGCTCGACGCGCTCACCGCCGACTCCAAGAAGGTCGGCACGCAGGGGCAGGAGATCGACTTCGCGCTCCTCGTCGACGGCCTCGCCGCCGAGCGCGAGCAGGGCATCACCATCGACGTGGCCTACCGCTTCTTCAACACCGAGAAGCGTAAGTTCATCGTCGCCGACTGCCCCGGCCACGAACAGTACACCCGCAACATGGTGACGGGCGCCTCGACCGCCGACCTCGCGGTGATTCTGATCGATGCGCGCAAGGGCGTGCTGGTGCAGACGCGCCGCCATTCGTACTTGTGCCACCTGATCGGCATCAAGAACATTGTGCTGGCGGTGAACAAGATGGACCTCGTCGACTACGACCAGGCCGTGTTCGACGGCATCGTCAAGGACTACGCCGAGTTCGCCAGGTCGATCGGGATCGACAGCTTCACCGCGATGCCGATCTCCGGCTTCAAGGGCGACAACATCACCACGCCTTCGGCCAATACGCCCTGGTACAAGGGGCCGACGCTGGTGGAGCACCTCGAAACCGTCGAGGTTCTCTCCTCGGTCGATGCCGACAAGCCGTTCCGCCTGCCGGTGCAGTGGGTGAACCGTCCCAACCTCGACTTCCGCGGCTTCTCGGGCCTCATCGCCACCGGCAGCGTCAAGCCGGGCGACAAGATCCGCGTACTGCCCTCGGGCAAGACCAGCGCGATCACCCGCGTCGTTACCTATGACGGCGATCTCGACGAAGCCGTTGCCGGCCAGTCGGTTACGGTGTGTTTCGAAGATGAAATCGACTGCTCGCGCGGCTCGGTCATCTCGGTCGCCGACAATCCGCCGCAGACCGCCGACCAGTTCGAATCGACGATCGTGTGGCTGGCCGACGAGGCGCTGATCCCTGGCCGCGCCTATTGGCTCAAGCTGGGCACGCAGCAGGTCTCCGCGACCGTGGCCGAGCCCAAGTACACGGTCAACGTCAACACCATGGAGCACATGGCGGCCAAGACGCTGGACCTCAACGCCATCGGCGTGGCGGAACTGACCACCGACAAGCAGGTCGTCTTCGAGCCTTATGCCGAGAACCGCACGCTCGGCGGCTTCATTCTGATCGACAAGATGACCAACGCCACCGTCGCGGCGGGCATGCTCAACTTCTCGCTGCGCCGTTCGCAGAACGTCCACTGGCAGGCCGTCGACATCGACCGCAAGCAGCATGCGGGGCTCAAGAACCAGAAGCCCGCCGTGCTGTGGTTCACCGGTCTTTCGGGTTCGGGCAAGTCCACGATCGCCAACATGGTCGAGAAGAAGCTGCACCGGATGAACCGGCACACCTTCCTGCTCGACGGGGACAACGTGCGCCACGGTCTGAACAAGGATCTGGGCTTCACCGAGGCCGACCGCATCGAGAACATCCGCCGCGTGGGCGAAGTCTCGAAGCTGATGACCGACGCAGGGCTGATCGTCATCACCGCGTTCATCTCGCCGTTCCAGGCGGACCGCGAGATGGTGCGCGCGATGCTGCCCGAGGGTGAATTCATCGAGGTGTTCATCGACACCCCGCTGAAGGTTGCCGAGGCGCGCGACGTCAAGGGCCTCTACAAGAAGGCGCGTTCCGGTGAGCTGAAGAACTTCACCGGCATCGACAGTCCCTACGAAGCGCCGCGCAATCCCGAGGTGCGGATCGACACGACGGTCATCTCGCCCGAGGAAGCGGCCGAACTCATCGTCAACACCCTGCTGGGAGACGCCTGATGTCCTATACCGACGGCGATCTCGCGGCGAAGCTGGCGGACGAAGCGGGCAAGATCCTCCTCAGCGTGCGTGGCTCCGGCCTGTTCGGCGGGAAAGCACTGGGCAAGGCGGGCGACCAGACCGCCAACCAGTTCCTCTGCCACGCCCTGCGTGAGCAGCGTCCCGAGGACGGCCTGCTCTCCGAGGAGGAGAAGGACAACGCCGAGCGCCTGGCCATGAGCCGCGTATGGATCGTGGACCCCGTGGACGGCACCCGCGAATACGGCGAGGAGCGCGCCGACTGGGCGGTCCATGTCGGCCTTGCGGTGGACGGCGTGCCGGTGCTGGGCGCAGTGGCGCTGCCGGGCGCCGACCTCGTGCTGCGTTCGGACCAGCCGGGCGAGGTTCCGCCCGCGCCGGAAAAGCTGCGCATGGTCGTGAGCCGCACCCGGCCCGCGAAAGAGGCTACCAGCGTGGCGGAGACGATCGGTGCCGAACTGGTGCCGATGGGTTCGGCCGGGGCCAAGGCAATGGCTATCCTGCTCGGGCAGGCGGACATCTACCTGCACTCGGGCGGGCAGTACGAGTGGGACAGCTGCGCGCCTGCGGCTGTCGCCCTCGGCTGGGGGCTGCATGTCTCGCGGATCGACGGTTCGCCTTTGGTCTACAACCGCGAGGACGTCTACATGCCCGACCTGCTGATCTGCCGGAAGGAACACGCTGACATGGTGCTGCGCGAGGTCGCGGCGTTGGTTTGAGCGCGGCCCCTTCATTCGCCCACTGCGTCGTCATCCCAGCGAAAGCTGGGACCGTTGTGGCCATCATGCAAGCCTGCGTGAGGCCGCAGCGTCATTCGCCGAAGCCTCGGCGCAAGCTTTCGTCAGGCCGCCAGCGGTCCCAGCCTTAGCCGGGATGACGGGCGGTCTGACGCAAGAACTGCATTCGCGGCACAACGCCCCCACGGCATTTTGCTATCGATTGTGTATCACATCCCGGTCAACATTGCTGTTCAGTGACGCCCCCGCTATAGCCGCCCCCTTTTTACGGGTAATCGGGGGCAGACATGGAAGCGAGGACCAGGCGCAGGGTCAGAGACCCGATCGCGACGCGCGAGACGATCCTCGAGGCGGCCAGCAACCTGCTGGCAAAGGACGGGCTTGAGGGGGTCAGCCTTTCTGCGGTGGCGCATCTGGCGGCCGTCAACCGGGGCACTGCCTACCAGCACTTCGAAACGCGTGAGAAGCTGATCGAGGCGACGATTCAGTGGGTCTCCGACAAGCTGTTCCGCGCCGTGTTCGGCGATCCCGAGACGATCGGCGATCGCCGCGTCGAGGAAGTTGACACCGCCGCGCTCACCGACCGCCTGTGCGATTTCGCCATGGAGAACCCGGAAATCTGCCGCGTCTGGCTGCAGCAGGTGCTGGCCTCGCCCGACCCCAGCCAGGACCCGTTCTGGCGCGAGTATGCGGGATCGCTGCAGCGCTTTGCCGATACCAAGCTGGCGATGCCGGGGATTGATGCCGAGGTGTTCTCGGTGATGAACCTTGCCGGCGTGTTCTTCTGGCCGATCTTCGCGCGCGCCCATGCCGCGAACGAGGAGGAGCGCAATGCCCTCACCAAGCGCTTCAGCCATGAGATTCTGCGCCTCTCGATGTACGGCTCGATGAACGCCTCGCGCTTTCCCGAAGTGGCGGCGCGGCTGGCGGCGGAGGATGGGGCTGCGTAGTCTCGCGTTCGAGGTTTGCGCGAGGGGGCTTCGACTGGCCGTGCCTGACCCTTCGACAAGCTCAGGGTGAGCGGAGGTAACGTAAACCTCTCAATTCCCGCTCAGGCTGAGCTTGTCGAAGCCCCCCTCGGCGAGCCACTTCCATTTCGCCTCCGCGATGCCATGTCCCGCCGGCATTGACGCATGGGGTCCGAACCCGTCAGCACGGCAGGCGAGTTCGACCCCGTATCGGGCCGAAGAGGGAGTTCGCCAGAGATGTTTTCCGCCATCGTCATCGACAAGACCGAACAGGGCCAGACCGTCGGCCTCCAGCAGCTGGACGAAAGCGCGCTGCCTGAAGGCGACGTGACCATCGACGTCGCCTTCTCAACGCTCAACTTCAAGGACGGCCTCGCGATCACCGGCGCCTCGCCGGTCGTGCGCAAGTTCCCGATGGTGCCCGGCATCGACCTCGTCGGCACCGTGACCGAGAGCAGCCATGGCGACTGGAAGGCGGGCGACACCGTCGTCCTCAACGGCTGGGGCGTGGGCGAAGTCCACTGGGGCGGTCTCGCACAAAAGGCGCGGCTCAAGGGCGACTGGCTGGTGCCGCTGCCTTCGGCCTTCACCCCGGCACAGGCCATGGCGATCGGTACGGCGGGCTACACCGCTGCCCTGTGCGTCGATGCGCTCGTCGATTTCGGCGTAACCCCGGATCAGGGCGAGGTGCTCGTCACCGGCGCCACCGGCGGCGTCGGCTCGGTCGCCATCGCGATCCTCAAGAAGCTCGGTTATTCGGTCGCCGCGCTGACCGGCAAGCCGGGCGAGGCGGACTATCTCAAGGCGCTCGGCGCCGAAACCATCATCGACCGCGCCGAACTGGCCGAGAAGGGCAAGCCGCTGCAGAAAGAGCGCTGGGCTGGCGTCGTCGATACGGCGGGCAGTTTCACCCTTGCGAATGCTTGCGCGCAGACGAAGTACGGCGGCGCGGTGGCGGCCTGCGGTCTGGCACAGGGCGCGGACCTGCCCGCGACCGTGATGCCCTTCATCCTGCGCGGCGTGGCACTGCTCGGCATCGACAGCGTCATGGCGCCGAAGGCCAAGCGCCTTAAGGCATGGGACCGTCTGGCGAAGGATCTCGATCCCGCCTCGCTCGACACCATCGGCCAGACCATCGCCCTTGGTGATGCGGTGGAGGCCGCGAAGAAGTTCATGTCGGGCGAGGTCAAGGGCCGCTTCATCGTCGACGTGAACGCCTGACGTCAGCAGAGCGAAGAGGACGGCATGACGGCTTCGGTCAAGGTGGTGGACGGCCTTTCGGTCGTCCACGGCATTCCTCTCGGCGAGGAGCAGGGCATCGGCGCGCTGACGCTGGGCGGCTACGTGCGTGAGGTCACCGCGCGCTACGGCCCGCGCGAGGCTGCGGTGATCCACCTTGGCGGGGAGGTCGTGCGCTGGACCTACGACGATCTCTACGCCCGCTCGCTGGAAGTGGCGAAGTCGCTGCTGGCGCTCGGCACCGGCAAGGGCACGCGCGTGGGCGTGCTGATGACCAACCGCCCCGAATTCCTCGCCGCCGTGTTCGGTGCGGCGCTGGCCGGGTGCGTGGCGACGCCGATCAGCACGTTCTTCACGCCCTCCGAGCTGGAAGTGGTGCTCAAGGCCTCGGGCGTGTCGGTGCTGCTGCTCGAGCGCTCGGTGCTGAAGAAGGACTTCGCCGAAATGCTGGCCGGGCTGGAGCCAGAGGTCATGACCGCCAAGCCCGGCGCGCTGGCCTCGCGCACGTTCCCGTTCCTGCGCTATGCGGCGATGGTCGACAGTGACGAGCCGCTGGGCATGATCGAGGGGCCGGGCGCCTTCCTCGCGCGCGGCCGCGATGTGGCCGAAGACCTGGTTCTCGCCGCCGCAGATGCGGTCTCACCCGCCGATCCCGGCATCCTGCTGTTCTCCTCGGGCTCGACCGGCAAGGCCAAGGGCATCCTCAGCGCGCATC
>NZ_ALVC01000167.1:0-36355 GCF_000293195.2 Sphingomonas sp. LH128 | reverse complement strand
CGCCTCATCCAGATCGCAACCGACCAGATGGCGCACGGAATCGGGCAGCCGCTCGAAGTCGGCGCGCGTCAGTGTCCGGTCGCGAACGATGGTGCCGGTACTGTCGTCCATGCTCCGCTCCGACCGATCATTCCTTGCGGAAATAGTCCCGCCGGAAGTCGGCCGCGAACGCCGCAAAGCGTTGCTCTGCGATCGCGTCGCGCATGCCCTGCATCAGTTGCTGGTAGAACGAGAGATTGTGCTCGGTCAGCAGCATCGCGCCCAACATCTCGCCGGACTTGATGAGGTGGTGGATGTAGGCGCGGGTGTACGTACCGCAGGTCGGGCACTTGCAGCGCTCGTCGATCGGGCCGGTGTCTTCGGCGTGACGGGCGTTGCGCATGTTGAGCGGGCCGTTCCAGGTGAAGGCCTGCCCGTTGCGGCCCGAGCGGGTCGGCAGCACGCAGTCGAACATATCGACGCCGCGCTCCACCGCGCCGACGAGGTCATCGGGCTTGCCCACGCCCATCAGGTAGCGCGGACGGTCGGCGGGAAGCTGGCCGGGGGCGAATTCCAGCGTGGCGAACATCGCCTCCTGTCCCTCGCCCACGGCAAGGCCGCCGATCGCGTAGCCGTCGAAGCCGATCTCGGTCAGGGCATCGGCGCTGGTCTTGCGCAGGCCTTCGTCGAGCGCGCCTTGCTGGATGCCGAACAGGGCGGAACTTTCCGCATGCGCGCCACCGGTGTCGAAGGCGTCGCGGCTACGCTTCGCCCAGCGCATCGACATTTCCATAGAGCGGGCGATGACGTCGCGGGGCTGGTCGATCTTGGGGCACTCGTCGAAACACATGACGATGTCGGAGCCGAGCAGGCGCTGGATCTCCATCGACCGCTCGGGGCTTAGCATGTGGCGCGAGCCGTCAATGTGGCTGGCGAAAGTCACGCCTTCCTCGGTGATCTTGCGCAGATCCGACAGGCTCATCACCTGATAGCCGCCGCTGTCGGTCAGGATCGGGCGGTCCCAGTTCATGAACTTGTGCAGGCCACCGAGGCGCGCGACGCGCTCGGCGCCGGGGCGCAGCATCAGGTGATAGGTATTGCCGAGCAGGATATCGGCGCCGGTCGCGCGCACGTCCTGCGGCTTCATCGCCTTGACGGTGGCGGCGGTGCCGACCGGCATGAAAGCGGGCGTGCGGATTTCACCGCGACGCATCTGGATGGTGCCGGTACGGGCCTTGCCGTCTGTGGCGTGGATGGAAAACTGGAAACGAGGCTTCATGGCGCCGCCCTTAGAGCATTTTCAGGCGCGGTGGAAACATCCGATCGCCAACGATTTCGCCGCACCCTCCGTCACCCGCGAGCGCAGCTAAGCGCTCGCGGGTGACGAGAGGAAGGAGGACGATCAGAACCCGTAGACCAGCGAGAAGCGCGAGATCGTGTCGGTCTTGAGCGATCCGCTGGGCGGACGAGTCTCATGCTCGATGGAGTAGGACAGCTTAGCTTTCAGCCCCCTCATCATGCCGGCCTCGATCGCGGTCATCGAGGTGAAGGTGTTGTTGTCCGACCCGATGTAGCTGCTGGCGTCCTGCGTCAGCTTGATAGTCGGGTTGATCGTCCAGTCGAAGTCGATCGAGGTCAGCACCGACCATGTCGTCTGGTTGACGTCGTCCACATAGTTGGTGGCGCGAAACGCCGGACCTGCTTCCAGCGCCAGCGTCATGGCGGGACGGTTGAGCACCCGGTAACCGAGACCGCCCGAGAGCGTGTAACGGTCAGCGAAGCCCTGAATGCGGTCACGCTCGTACTGCGTGCGACCATAGGTGAAGAAGCCGTCGTTCAGGGTGTAGCGCGGCTGGTAGCTGGCAGAATACTGTTCGCGGGTAACCGTATCGCGATCTTCCTGATAGTCGGCGTTGGCCTGGATGATGTGCTCCCACTTGATGCCCTTGCGGTTGAGCTTGAGGGCAGCGGTAAAACCGAAGTTCTCGGTGTTTCCGGTGGAGCGGAAGGCGCCGACCTCGATCTGTCCCTTCCACAGTTCGAGCACACCCGAGGCACGGATGCGGGCCAGTTCCGCCTCGGTCTTGGCGGCGATCTCCTTGGCGCGGCGGTCGTTGTAGGCCCGCTGCATGTCGCGGATCTCGTCCTTGTCGTAAGGCTGGGTCTGCTGCGCGAACTTGACCATCGCGGACACGGAGGCCCCGTCGTCGGTCTTCATCGCAGCTTCCAGCAGTGCGCGCACCGCCAGCGGCAGACGCGGCCGCTCCGCCCTCACGTAAGGCACGAACTCGGGATAATCCGGCAGGTCGAGCACCAGCGGCGGCGGCGGGAGCGGGACCAGAACGAGCGGCTCGTCGAACTGGTGCACTTGCGCATGGGCGGGAACGGCAAGCAGCATAACGGGAAGGCCGGAGAGGACCGGTCGGAGCATCGTCATGCTGCAAACGCTAACGCGTCACGTGCGCAAACGCCACCCGCTCTTGAAGATCCATGTGATGAATCCGACGCAAAGGACGAGGAACAGCAGCGTCAGGCCGAGCGACAGCGCGATCGGCACGTCGGAACTGCCGTAGAACGTCCAGCGCAGCCCGTTGACGAGGTAGACCACCGGGTTCGCCATCGCCACCTGACGCCAGGGCTCGGGCAGCATGTCGATCGAATAGAACGTGCCGCCGAGGAATGTCAGCGGGGTCAGGATGAGCAGCGGCACGATCGTCAGCTTCTCGAAGCTGTCCGCCCAGATGCCGAGGATGAAGCCGAACAGCGAGAAACTGGCTGAAACCAGCAGCACGAAGAAGAACGCATAGACCGGATGCGCGATCGAGTAATCGACGAAAAAGCTGGCCGTCGCGAGGATGATCGCGGCAAGGATCAGCGACTTGGTCGCCGCCGCGCCGACGAAGCCGACGAGGGTTTCGGCGACGCCCACGGGCGCGGAGAGCAGCTCGTAGATCGCGCCGGTGAAGCGGGGCATGTAGATGCCGAAGCTGGCGTTGGAGACGCTCTCGCCCAGGATCGTCAGCAGCAGAAGGCCCGGTACGATGAACGCGCCGTAATTGAGGCCGTCCACCCCGCTCTTCATCTGGCCGCCGATCGCGGCCCCGAAGACGACGAAGTAGAGCGTGGTGGTCAGCACCGGCGCGAGGATCGACTGCATCGCCGTACGGAAGGCGCGCATCAGTTCCTGCCTGTAGATGGTCCAGGCGGAGCGGGCGTTGAACAGGCTCATGCCGCAGTCTCCTGAACAGGCGCGTCGGGCCCTTCGAGCAGGTTCACGAAGATGTCCTCCAGGCTCGATTCGTGGATGTCGATCGCGGTGTAGTCGATCCCGGCGCGGGTCAGGGCCTTGGTCAGTTCGGCGACTTCGGCGGTGCCCGCAGACGCCCCCTCCCCGCCGCCGCCGCGATAGACGAGCGTGCGGCCGTCCTCGGAAAGCGTCACGGGGAATGCCGCGATCCCGGCGGGAACTTCGGCCAGCGGCTGCGCGAGCGAGATCAGCGCTTCGGTGCGGCCCAGGCGTTCCATCATCGCCGCCTTTTCGTCCACCATCAGGATTTCGCCCTTGCGGATGATGCCGACGCGGTCGGCCATTTCCTCGGCTTCCTCGATGTAGTGGGTGGTGAGAATCACCGTGGTGCCACGCTCGCGCAGGAGGGCGATCTGCTTCCACATGTCGCGGCGCAGTTCGACGTCGACGCCTGCGGTGGGCTCGTCGAGGAACAGCAGTTCGGGTTCGTGCGCCAGCGCCTTGGCGATCAGCACGCGGCGCTTCATGCCGCCCGAGAGGTTGCGGATCTGCTCGTCGCGCTTTTCCCAGAGGCTGAGCGCCTTGAGGATGTCCTCGACCAGCGCCGGGTTGGGGGCGAGGCCGAAGAGCCCGCGCGAATGGTTGACCGAGCGCAGCACCGGCTCGAACATGTCAGTCGCCAGTTCCTGCGGCACAAGGCCAACACGCTTGCGCAGCGTGCGCCAGTGGCGGCCCATGTCCTCGCCGAACGCGGTGATCGTGCCCGAGGTCGGCCGGACCATCCCGCAGACCGCGCCGATCAGCGTGGTCTTGCCAGCGCCGTTCGGCCCGAGGAGGGCGAAAATCTCGCCCTTGTTGATGGTGAGGTCGACGCCCTTGAGCGCCGTGAAACCGCCTGCGTAAGTCTTCGTCAGGCCGCTGATTTCGAGGATAGGCTGCATAGGCGCATGAATGGGGCCGAAACGTTCCGGTTCCAAGCCCCCGGACGCAGTATCTTTTGCAATGCGGCGTTGAGGAGATCAGCGCCGCCGATAGGGCTCGCAGGCGATCCCGTCGTTATCGCCGTCGAGTTGCGGGTTATAACCCGGCTGCCCGCGTCGCACCGGAGCAGCACCGGCGGCACGCGCTTCGGCACAATTATGGAATACGCCGGAGGCGACCGGCCGCGCTGCAACCGGGCGCGCCACGGTGGCGGACACGACGCGCGGCCCTGAATTACGCGGATTGGCGGCTCGATAGACCGCGGGCACATCGAACTCGGAACCCCAGATGCCCGCGCGCTGCGCCTTGCTGTGATCGGCAAGCGCGGCATAGCTGGCAGGCGCATTGTCGAGCGCAATCGCCAGCCCCTTTTCCAGCATCGCCGCCGCAAGATCCACGCCCCCTGCCCGGCAGCTTGCGACCGTCCGGCCATAGACATCGCGGTCGCGGGAGGAGCAGGTCAGTTGCCGGGCATCGACCATGGCGCGCAAGGCAGCGGCTGCGTCGGAGCCGCAACTCCAGCTGCTCCAGTTCACGCGGCAGGTCTGGCGATATTCGGGTGCATCGATGCCGAACAGACGCACCTCACGCCCGCCGACGAACAAGGAGTCGCCATCCACGGCCCGGCCTGCGCCCGCGAATTCCTCCGCCGATGCGGGAGACACCGCCGCGACGAGCAATGCCGGCAATATCCAGGATTTCATGTGGCCGCCCCCATGCGCCCGGACCTTCCCGGGCATTGGGGCCGACAGTGCGCCGCAAAGGCTTACAGCAATTTAACAGCCATCCGTAACCTTCCCGTAACCACGCAAGTCACGGAAGCAGCAGCGAGGAATCCCCGTAGCTGTAGAAGCGATAGCCGTTGGCGATGGCATGGGCGTAGACCGCCTGCATCTTCTCCAGCCCCATCAGCGCCGAAACCAGCATCATCAGCGTGGACTTGGGCAGGTGGAAGTTGGTCATCAACCCGTCAATCGCGCGGAAGCGGTAGCCCGGGGTGATGAAGATCGCGGTGTCGCCCTCGAACGGACGGATCACGCCGTCTTCGCCGGTGGCGCTTTCGAGCAGGCGCAGCGAGGTGGTGCCTACTGCGATCACCCGGCCACCGGCGGCGCGCGCGGCGTTGAGGCGGTCGGCGGTGGCCTGATCGATGCGGCCGAACTCGGCGTGCATCTGGTGGTCCACGGTGTCGTCGGCCTTCACCGGCAGGAAGGTGCCTGCGCCGACGTGGAGCGTCAGCGTCTCGCGCGCCACGCCCGCCGCGTCGAGCGCCTCGACCAGTTCGGGGGTGAAGTGCAGCGCCGCGGTGGGTGCGGCGACAGCGCCCTTCTCGCGCGCGAACATCGTCTGGTAGTCGCTGGCGTCGGCCTCGTCGGTGGGTCGCTTGCCCGCGATGTAGGGCGGCAGCGGCATCCTCCCTGCACGTTCGAGCAGGACTTCGACCGGCTCGTCGCCCTCGAAGGCGAGCGTCCAACTGCCGTCGGGCAGGCGGCTTTCCGCGATGGCGGTAACCTCCGCCGGGAAAGCGATGCGATCGCCCTCGCGCAGGCGCTTGGCGTTGCGCACGAACGCCTGCCAGCGGCGAAGGTCGATACGCTTGTGGAGCGTGGCGCCGATGCGCGCTTCTCCGCGCGTGCCCTCAAGCTGGGCGGGGATGACGCGGGTGTCGTTGAAGACGAGGACATCGCCTGCGCGCAGTTGAGCAGGCAGGTCGCGGACGTGATGGTCGGCGAAGGGAGTGTCGCCGTCCACCACCAGCATCTTCGCCGCATCGCGCGGACGCGCCGGACGCAGGGCGATGCTCTCGGGCGGAAGGTCGAAGTCGAAGAGGTCTACGCGCATGGCGGCGCGCTAGACCAGAGCGGGGCTGCGGGCAAGGCGTCGTCCCGGACTTGATCCGGGACCGGTGGCTGTCTTTAGGCGCCCCCGGCCACGGGTGCCCCGCCGGAAGAGGAGTTGTTCACGGCCAGCGGTCCCGGGCGAGCCCGGGACGACACGATTGGCTCAGTTGGACTTGGAGTTGTTCAGGTCCGAAATCGAAGGCGCCTTCAGCGTTGGCGCCGCCGGAGCCACCGGCGCGGCCGGAGCAGGCTTGTTCTCCGACGCCAGCGAGGCCTGGACGATCTTCGTCGGGTCCTCGGGCGGCTCGCCGCGATGGATCGCATCGACGTACTGCATGCCCGAGATCACACGGCCGAACACCGTGTACTTCTTGTCCAGCGCGAAGCGCGGATAGAACACGATGAAGAACTGGCTGTTGGCGCTGTTCGGGTCGTTGGTGCGCGCCATCGAAACGGTGCCGCGGAGGTGCGGCATCGTGTTGAATTCGGCCTGAAGGTCGGGAAGCTGCGAGCCGCCCTGCCCGGTGCCGGTCGGATCGCCCGTCTGCGCCATGAATCCGTCGATCACGCGGTGGAATATCTGGCCGTTGTAGAAGCCCTGCGCCGCCAGCGTCTTGACCCGCTCGACATGGTGCGGAGCCCACTGCGGCATCATGCGAATGGCGACGCGGCCGCCGTCCGACAAGTCAAGCAGGAGCACGTTCTCGGGCTCATGCGTGATGTCGGTGTCGATCGTGGTCGGCAGGGGCGGAGGCGTCGGCGTGGCCGCTGCCTCGTCCTTTTTGTCCTTGTCCTTCGCGATGGCCGGGGCCGCGACGAGGGCGGCGCCGAGCATCAGCGCGGTCAGGGGAAGGCGAAACTTCATGTATCTGTCACCTGGGCAATGAACGGCCGAGCCGCGTAATCGGACGCGATAAAGCGCCCCCGCTGTCGGCACAATGAATGATTTCCACGCGGACCCGCCCATCCGCGCAAGCTCAGTAGTCCCCCAATAATCCGTTTTGCGCGATCCGCCCGACGACGTCCTCACGTACCGCCGGGCTGACGAACTTCACGATGTCGCCCCCGAACATCGCGATTTCCTTGACCAGCTTGGACGCGATCGGCTGCAGGCTGACGTCCGCCATCAGAAACACCGTCTCGATGGTGGAATTGAGCTGCTGGTTCATGCCGGCCATCTGGTATTCGTATTCAAAGTCCGCCACCGCGCGCAGGCCGCGCACGATCACGCTGGCGCCCTGCTTCTGGGCGAACTTCATCAGCAGCGCATTGAAGCCGACGACGCTGACGTTGTCGATCCCCATCGCCGCGACCTCGCGCTCGACCATGGCCATGCGCTCGTCCGGCGTGAACAGCGGGTTTTTCGACGGGTTGGTGGTGACGCCGATGATCAGCTTGTCCACCAGCTTGGCGCCGCGCCGGATGATGTCGGCATGGCCCAGCGTGATCGGGTCGAAAGTGCCGGGGTAGACGCCGATACGCTCAGCCGAAGCCATCAGTGATCCCTCTCGATGATATAGCGCGCAACGGCGCGAAGCAGGTCGGCTTCCTTCCCATGCTGGGCGAGATGGCCGACGGCTTGCTCGACCAGCATGCGCGCCTGTTCGCGGGCGCGTTCGGGGCCGAGCAGCGAGACGAAGGTTTCCTTGCCCGCCGCCGCGTCCTTGCCCACGGCCTTGCCCGCGAGAGCGGCGTCGCCCTCGTGGTCGATGAGATCATCGGCGATCTGGAAGGCCAGCCCGATGTCGCGGGCATAGCCGCGCAGATGTGTGCGCCCCTCCGGCGGAATGCGGCCGAGGATCGCGCCCATCTCCACCGCCGCGCCGAGCAGCGCGCCGGTCTTGAGCTGCTGAAGGCGGGTGACGGTCTGCAGGTCGAACTCGCTGGTTTCGGCGACGAGGTCCATCATCTGCCCGCCTGCCATGCCCTGCGCGCCGCTGGCGTGGCCGAGCGTGCGGACGAGTTCGATGCGGGTAAAGGGATCGGGCGTGGTCGCCGGATCGGACAGGACCTCGAAAGCGAAGGCGTGCAGCGAATCGCCTGCAAGCACGGCAGTGGCCTCGTCGAACGCCAGATGAAGCGTCGGCTTGCCATGGCGCAGGGCGTCATCGTCCATGCACGGCAGATCGTCGTGGATCAGCGAATAGACGTGGATCGATTCGATGGCGATACCGGCCCGGATCGCAGCTTCGCGCTGGACGTCGTACATCTCGGCGACGCTGGCGAGTAGCAGCGGACGCAGCCGCTTGCCCCCGCCGATCGCGGCATAGCGCATCGCCTCCACCAGCTTAGCGCGGGCATCGTCGGGAACGGCGAGCAGCGCGTCGAAGGCGCCGTCGATCTCCTCGGTGATCCGCGCGAGACCCTCGGCCAGCAGCGAATCAGGCGCGGCCACTTCGGTCACAGGTCGAAAGGCTGGGTGCCCGCCGCCGCGCCGTCCGGCCCGGCGACGATACGCTCGATCCGCGCCTGCGCAGCGTCGAGGCGCTTCTGGCAATGCTGGCGCAACTTCTCGCCTTTTTCGTAGAGCGAGATCGAATCTTCCAGTGGCACGTCGCCGCTTTCGAGCTGGCGCACGATGGTTTCCAGCGCGCGCAGTGCATCCTCGAAGCTGAGCGTGTCGATGGTCGAAGTTTCGGATTCCATGGGCAAGCAATGGCGCTCGGCGCAGTAACGGTCAAGGTGGGGCCAGTATTTACCGGCCGTAACGTCGTATGGAAGACCTTGGTGCTGCCCAGCCCCTCTTCTAGACCCCCTTTAGGTGCCGTTGAGTGCCGTTATGTCCATACGCTCTGGCGCAGCCGGAAAGACGCGGCTAAGGGCTCCCCCATGAGCGGAATCACCCCTGACGTCGTCGAGGCGCATGGCCTCAATCCCGAAGAATACGAGCGCGTCCTGAATGCGCTGGGCCGCGAGCCGAACCTCGTGGAACTCGGCATTTTCTCGGTGATGTGGTCGGAGCACTGCTCGTACAAGTCGAGCCGCTTCCACCTCAAGAAGCTCCCGACGGAAGCCCCCTGGGTGATCTGCGGCCCTGGCGAGAACGCGGGCGTGATCGACATCGGCGACGGGCAGGCCGCCATCTTCAAGATGGAAAGCCACAACCACCCCAGTTATATCGAGCCTTATCAAGGCGCTGCAACCGGCGTCGGCGGCATCCTGCGCGACGTCTTCACGATGGGCGCGCGCCCGGTGGCGAACATGAACGCCCTGCGCTTCGGCCGTCCGGACCATCCGAAGATGAAGCACCTCGTCAAGGGCGTGGTCGCAGGCATCGGCGGCTACGGCAACTGCGTGGGCGTGCCCACGGTGGGCGGCGAGACCAACTTCCACAAGGCCTACGACGGCAACATCCTCGTCAACGCGATGACCGTCGGTGTCGCCGATACGAACAAGATCTTCTACTGCGCCGCCACCGGCCTGGGTAACCCGATCGTCTACGTCGGCTCCAAGACCGGCCGCGACGGCATCCACGGCGCCACCATGGCCTCGGCCGACTTCGGCGACGACATCGACGAAAAGCGCCCCACCGTGCAGGTCGGCGATCCCTTCGTCGAGAAGCTGCTGATCGAGGCGTGCCTCGAACTGATGGCGACCGACGCGATCGTCGCGATCCAGGACATGGGCGCGGCGGGCCTCACCTCCTCGTCGGTCGAGATGGCCAGCAAGGGCGGCGCCGGCATTCGCCTCAACATGAACAAGGTGCCCTGCCGCGAAGAGGCGATGACGCCTTACGAAATGATGCTCAGCGAAAGCCAGGAGCGCATGCTCATGGTGCTCCAGCCCGGCAAGGAAGCCATGGCCGAGGCCATCTTCAAGAAGTGGGAACTGGACTTCGCGGTCATCGGCGAAGTCACCGACACCGGCCACATGGTGCTGGAATTCGACGGCGAAGTGGTCTGCGACATCCCGCTCGCCCCCCTCGCCGATGATGCGCCGGAGTACGAGCGCCCCTACGTCTCGCCTGAGGAATACAAGGCCTGGGCGGCCGTCCCGGCGCTCGGCGAGGTGCCGGAAAGCACCGATCTCGGCGCCGACCTCATCAAGCTGATGGGCGGAGCGGACCTCGCTTCGCGCAAGTGGATTTGGGAGCAGTACGACAGCCAGGTCGGCGCGGACACGATGCAGAAGTCCGGCGGCGACGCAGCCGTAGTGCGCGTCCACGGCACGCAGAAGGCGCTGGCGATCAGCACCGACTGCTCGCCCCGCTACTGCTACGCCGACCCCTACGAGGGCGGCAAGCAGGCGGTCGCCGAGACCTACCGCAACATCAGCGCGGTCGGCGGGTTGCCGTTGGCGATTACCAACTGCCTCAACTTCGCGAACCCGCAGCGCCCCGAGATCATGGCACAGATCGTCGGCTGCCTGAACGGCATGGGCGATGCGTGCCGCGCGCTGGATTACCCGATCGTCTCGGGCAACGTCTCGCTCTACAACGAATCGAAGGCCACCGGCGGCGGCTCTGCGATCCTGCCGACCCCAGCGATCGGCGGCGTCGGCATCCTCGCCGACCATGACCAGATGGCGACAGTGGCGTTCAAGGCCGAGGACGAGGAAATCTTCCTGCTCGGCGGCGAAGGAACGCACCTTGGCCAGTCGCTGTGGCTCAAGGACATCGGCGGTCAGGAAGCCGGTGAGGCGCCGAAGGTCGACCTCAAGCTGGAAGCCCACAATGGCGGCCTCGTTCGCGGCTGGATCGGCGAAGGCAAGGTCACGGCGGTCCATGACGTCAGCGACGGCGGCCTGATCGTCGCGCTGGCCGAAATGGCGCTGGCAAGCGGCCTCGGCTGCACGCTGGACGCGGACCTCACCACCGCGCAGGCGTTCGGCGAGGACCAGTCGCGCTACGTCGTAACCGCGCCTGCGGGGACTGTCCTGCCGGAAGCGGTGAAGATTGGCACCGTCGGCGGCACTGCCGTTGCAGGCGTGGAGATCGCCGCGCTGCGTGAAGCCAACGAGGCATTCTTCAAGGACTGGATGGAGGGCTGAGAGCCCTTCCCCCGGCCCTTCGGGACAAAAGAAAACCCCGGCGCTCGAAGGAGCGGCCGGGGTTTTCTTTTGCTTCGCGTCTGGCCGATGGGGCTTCGACAAGCTCAGCCTGAGCGGGGACGGGAGGTTTGCCTTCGAACTCGCGCCACCTTGGAAACGGGGCGGTTTACACCAACCCCGCTCACCCTGAGCTTGTCGAAGGGTCGCCCCCCGTGTTTTCAGTACCTTACCAGCTCTTCTTCGGCTTCTTGTGGAACGGCTTGCCGCCGCCGCCACCCGCCGGACGGTCCTGGCGCGGACCGGTCGGGCGCGCGCGGTACGGGGCCGAGCCCTCGCCGCCGGGACCATCGGAACGCGGACCATTGCCGTGCGGACGGCGGCCACGACCCTGCGGGCCTTCGCGGTCGCGGCTGCGGTGACGGGCGGCGTCACGCGGCGCATCAGGCGCACGCTCGATGAGGATGGTGGCTTCGTACTCACCGTCTTCACGCGCGGTGCGGGCGACGGCGCGTTCGAACTGCTCGGCCTGCGCGGCAGGGATCTGGAAGTAGGTCTGGTCACCGTTGATGCGAATCTGGCCGACCGCATCGCGGGTGACATGGCCGCGGCGGCACAGCACCGGCAGGATCCAGCGCGCTTCGGCCCGCTCGTCGCGGCCCACGTTCATGCGGAACCACACGACGTCGTCGAAGCCCGGACGCTCGCGCTTCTGGCGGGATTCGGGCGAATTGCCGAGCAGTTCCTCGGGCTGCGGCATCGCGGCGCGGTGCGCGCGCACAAGCGCGGCAGCGACGTCCTCTGCGCTCAGCGTTTCCAGCACGACCTTCGCCAGTTCGCGGTCGTCGTCCTCGACTTCGACCGGCGCCAGCAGCTTTTCGAGCAGGCGGTCACGGTCCTGCGCACGGATCGCCTCGGGCGTCGGGGCCTCACCCCACTCGGCCTCGATGCGGGCGCCGCGCAGCATCATCTCGACGCGGCGGCGGCGCGGATACGGCACCAGCAGGACCGCCGTGCCCTTCTTGCCCGCGCGGCCGGTACGGCCCGAGCGGTGCTGCAGGGTCTCTGCATCGCGCGGAATCTCGACGTGGACGACGAGGCTGAGCGACGGCAGATCGATGCCGCGCGCGGCGACGTCGGTGGCGACGCAGACTTTGGCGCGGCGGTCGCGCAGCGCCTGCAGCGCGTTGTTGCGCTCGTTCTGCGAATGCTCGCCCGAAAGCGCCACGGCCGAGAAGCCGCGCTCCACCAGGGTGGCATGCAGGTGCTTCACGTTGTCGCGCGTGGCACAGAACAGGATCGCGGTCTCGGCATCGTAGAAGCGCAGCAGGTTCACCACCGCATGCTCGATGTCGGAAGGCGCGACGGTGACAGCCTTGTAGGCGATGTCGCCATGGCCGCGGTTCTCGCCGACAGTGGAGATGCGCAGCGCGTTCTTCTGGTAACGCTGGGCCAGCGCCTCGATCGGGCGGGGCATGGTCGCCGAGAACAGCAGCGTGCGGCGGGTTTCCGGCGTCGCGTCGAGCAGTTCTTCCAGATCCTCGCGGAAGCCCATGTCGAGCATTTCGTCGGCTTCGTCGAGTACGACGGCGCGCAGGGCCGAGAGGTCGAGCTTGCCGCGCTCCAGATGGTCGCGCAGACGGCCCGGCGTGCCGACGACGATCGCCGCGCCGCGTTCCAGCTGCTTGCGCTCCTTCACCGGGTCCATGCCGCCGACGCAGGTGACGATGCGGGCGTGGGTCTTGGCATAAAGCCATTCCAGCTCGCGGCTGACCTGCTGCGCCAGTTCGCGGGTCGGCGCGATGGCGAGTGCCAGCGGCTTGACCGCGAAGGCGAGTTCGTCGTCGGCGAGCAGTTCGTCGGCCATGGCAAGGCCAAAGGCGACGGTCTTGCCCGAGCCGGTCTGCGCCGAGACGACGAGGTCGCGGCCATGCGCCTCCGATTCGGTCACGGCGGCCTGAACAGGGGTCAGGGTTTCATAGCCATGTCCGGTGAGGGCTTCGGCGAGAGGCGCGGGAATCTGCGGAAAAGTCATTATAGGGTCAACGGGTCCTGCCGCTTCGAGGCGGCTTTCAAAGAGCATAGGGAGGGCTGCGTGGCGGCCCTCGGGCTCACCTGTTGGGCGGCCCATAGACCAAACCGCGTGAATTTGCGCGCTCCAATTTCACTTTCGCGACGATTCGTGCCGATTGACGGGATCAGGACTGCTCTGCCCAAAGCGGACGCGATGCCGGTTTCGCATCGGCGCATTGCTCGGGCAACTGGTCGAAACTCGGCTCGAAACCGAGCAGAACGTACATGTCCCGCTCAAGATAAGGCGCGGCATCGCCTGCACTCATATCGACACGGGCACACTCTCCAAGACCCGGCAATCGCGTCTTAAAAATTCCTTTTCGCACAGTACTTAAGCGCATGAGATTCACCCCCTGGAGTTGTCAGCCCGGCCTGCGGAGCGCCCGGCTAACGATCCCTTTTACGGCGATCAAGTCACACGAGAGGCTGTCATAATCCTGCAAGATGCACAAGCGCGGGACGATGCGGCGGGCGTGCTTGTGATGATGTCGTGACTTGCCCATAACCGGACGCAGATGAATCGCCCCGCCGACGCCGTTTCGATCTCCGCCCTGGTCGCTGCCGACCCTGCACGCGCAGTGCCGGTCTTGCGCGCCAGAATCCTGCGCGAACCCCGCAATGCCGTGGCCTACCGGATGCTTGGGCGGGCGCTGCGGGCCCTGGGGCGCGACAAAGAGGCGATTATGGCCGAAGGAGACGCAATCCGCGCTTCGGCGCACGACCCGGACCTTGTCATCATTGCCCGGGCCTTGTTCGCCGGTGATCTGCCCGTGGCAGAAGCCGGCCTGCGACAGAGGCTTCGCGCCCAGCCCACCGATGTGGCGGCGATCCGGATGATGGCGGAGCTGGCGGGCCGCATCGGCCGCTATCGCGATGCCGAGGCACTGCTGCGCCGCGCCCTCGAACTGGCCCCCGGTTTCACGGCGGCACGCGCCAACCTCGCCATCGCGCTCTATCGGCAGAACCGTTTCGCAGAGGCCGTCGCCGTTCTCGACACAGTGCTCGCGCAAGGCGAAGCACAGGCGGGCGATCTGAACCTGCGTGCGGCGGCGCTGGGACGGATAGGCGACTATGCCGAAGCGCGGCGCATCTATGCGGACCTCACGGAAACGTTTCCGGATCACGCCAGGCTCTGGATGAGCTACGGCCACATTCTCAAGACGCTGGGCGAGCAGGCGCAAAGCGTTGCCGCCTACCGCCGCGCAATCGCCATCGAACCGGGGCTCGGGGAAGTCTGGTGGAGCCTGGCGAACCTCAAGACATGGCAGTTCAGCGACGCGGATCTCGCCGCTATGGAAGCCGCGCTGGAGGACGAGACGCTCTCTGACGACGACCGCCTGCACCTGCACTTTGCACTTGGCAAGGCGCTGGACGATCGCAATGTGGCGGACCTCGCCTTCAAGCACTACGAGACGGGTAATCGTGTGCGCCGCGAACAGCTCGATTTCGATCCGGAGGTCGTGCGCGAACAGGTGAATGCCGTGATCGCAGCGGTAACCCCCACACTGCTTGCCCGGATCGAGGGGGCAGGCCATCCCTGCCCCGACCCGATCTTCATCCTCGGCCTGCCGCGCGCAGGCTCCACGCTCATCGAACAGATTCTGTCGAGCCATTCCCGGGTGGAAGGCACCATGGAACTCCCAGACATTCCAGCCATGGCCATGCGGGAAGCACAGGCCTATGGCAGCAGCGCACGGGAATGGCCGGAAGCGCTCGCCGCGATGCCCCCTTCCCGCCTTGCCGAACTGGGCGCCGAGTTCATCGAGCGCACCCGCATCCAGCGCAAGACAGACAAGCCGTTCTACACCGACAAACTTCCCAACAACTGGGCTTATGCAGGCTTCATCGCCGCAATCCTCCCCAATGCCAGGATCATCGACGCTCGCCGCGCTCCGCTGGACTGCTGCTTCTCGAATTTCCGGCAGCATTTCGCGAAAGGGCAGGCGTTCTCTTACGATCTGGAGCACATCGGACGCTACTATGCCGAATATGTCCGCGCCATGGCACATTACGACGTGATCATGCCCGGACGGATCCATCGGGTAATTCATGAGCGCTTGCTGGACGATCCCGAAGCGGAAGTGCGCGCCCTTCTCGCTTATCTCGCTCTCGATTTCGAGGAAGGGTGCCTTCAGTTCCATCGCAACGACAGGGCAGTTCGAACCGCGTCGAGCGAGCAGGTGCGCCGCCCCCTCAATCGCGATGGCGTGGACCAGTGGCGCCCCTACGACGCCTGGCTCGGCCCGCTGCGCCGGGCACTTGGCGATCTGCCGGAGACGTATGCGACACGGTGAAGCGGCTCTGAAAATTGTGGCGAAAATGTCATACATTGCACTGCACAATTAGCGTTCGATTGCTGACCTATTGTCAAATCTCATGAATTGTGGCCGCTTCCCGATCAGGCAATTACAGGGGGAAGCGGGTGAATTCATCGCGTTTTGGTTGTCGTCGCAGCGCTGTCATCGCGCTGCTCGGGTCGTCCGCAATTGCTGCAGCGCAACCTGCGTTGGCGCAAAGCGCTCCAGCCGCCGGTGAGGACGGCGTCATCCTCGTCACCGCGCAAAAGCGAACCGAAAACCTCCAGGACGTGCCGATCGCCATCACCGCGCTAGGCGGCGAGAAATTGCGCGAGTTGCAGGTCAAGGAACTGCAGGACGCGGTCAAGAACATCCCCTCGGTCACGATCCAGACCACTCAGCCCGGCTTCAGCCAGGTTTACTTCCGCGGTGTGGCCTCGGGGGAGAACGCCAATCACTCCGGTCCGCTGCCGACCGTGGGCACCTACCTCGACGAGATGCCGATCACGACCATCCAGGGCGCGCTCGATATCCATGCCTACGACATCGCGCGCGTGGAGGCGCTGGCAGGGCCGCAAGGCACCCTCTACGGCGCAAGCTCGATGGCGGGGACGATCAAGATCGTGACCAACAAGCCCGACTACTCGGGCACTTACGGTGCGGCGGATATGGAACTGAATTCCGTCGCCCACGGCGATGTCGGCGGCGTGGCGCAGGGGTTCCTGAACTTCAGGCTGTCCGACCGCTCGGCCCTGCGTGTGGTCGGCTGGTATCGGCATGACGGCGGCTATATCGACAACATCGCCGGCAGCCGGACATACCCGGTCTCGGGCATAACCCAGACCAACGCAGACCTCGTCGAGAAGAATTACAACGACGTCGACACTTACGGCGCCCGTATGGCGCTGGGCATCGAACTGGACGACGACTGGACGATCACCCCGACGCTGATGGGGCAGGTCCAGAAGGTCAACGGCAGCTTCGCGCAGGAACGCTCGAGCGCGGTCAGCAAGAAGCTCCAGACCGTCCAGTACAACCCCGAAAGCAGCAAGGACGAATGGTATCAGGCCGCCCTCACCATCGAGGGCAAGATCGGCAACTGGGACCTCGTCGCCACGGGCGGCATCCTCAACCGCAAGGACCGCACGGAGTCCGACTATTCGGACTACTCTTACTTTTACGATGCGCTCTATGGCTCGGGCGAGTTCCTCTACGACAATGCGGGCGATCTCGTCAGCCCGAACCAGTACATCAAGGGGCGTGACAAATACCGCCGCCAATTCGGTGAACTGCGTATCTCTTCGCCGCAGGATAGCCGCCTGCGCCTGATGGCAGGGCTCTTCGCCCAGCGCCAGGTCCATGAAATTACGCAGAACTACATCATCGACGGCATCGCCGACGCCATCACCGTGCCCGGCACCGAAAGCGATATCTGGCTCACCCGCCAGAAACGCGTGGACCGCGACTATGCCGCTTTCGGCGAACTGAGTTTCGACATCACCGACCAGCTTACCGCGACAGGCGGCCTGCGGGTCTACAAGTACAAGAACTCGCTCGTAGGGTTCTTCGGCTACAGCGCCGGCTATTCGCCGCGCACCGGCGTCGCTGCCTGCTTCGAAGAGGCGAAGGTCGCCGGTTCGCCATGCACCAACCTCGATGCCAAGACGTCGGACACCGGATCTATCTACAAGGCCAACCTGACCTACAAGCTGACGCCTGACTGGCTGGTCTATGCCACCTGGTCGCGCGGCTTCCGCCCTGGCGGGATCAATCGTCGCGGCGGTCAGCCACCTTATGCGCCGGACACGCTGGACAACTACGAATTCGGCTGGAAGAGCCAGATCGGCGCGTTCCATTTCAACTATGCGATGTTCCGAGAAGACTGGAGCAACATCCAGCTATCGTTTCTCGGAGAAAACGGGCTGACGCTTATCCGCAACGCGGGTCAGGCACGGATTTACGGCGTCGAATTCGACATGGGCTACCGCAAGGGCGGGCTGACGCTCAATGCCTCGGGCAGCTACAACGATGCCAAGATCACCAAGGATTTCTGCCTCATCGCCAATGCCACGTTCGATTGCTCGATTCCCGACGGGAACACCCGCCTGGCTCAAGCCGGAACGCATCTGCCGATCACCGCGCGCTTCAAGGGCAATGCCCTGGCTCGCTACGAATTCCCGATCGGCGAATGGACCGGTCATATCCAGGGCGCAGTCAATTACATCGGCAAGCGGCGCAGCGATCTGCGCAATGCAGAGAACGCCATCAAGGGCGAATTCGCCGCCTACACCACCGCAGACTTCAGTATCGGTATAAAGAATGATGTCTGGCGCTTTGATATTTATGCAAACAACATGTTCGACAGCAACGGGGTGATCAACAGCTCCGTCCAATGCCTTGAAACCACCTGTGGCGATCCCTTAGGGCAGACCGGTACGGGCGGCGTGTTCTACGACTATGTGATCCGGCCACGCGTGATCGGGCTGAAGATCGGACGGGACTTCTGATCGCTTGGACGTCGCAGGAGACGATACCGGTCCGCCCGCGGGAGTGAGCACCGCCAGCGATGGCACCGGCCTCGGCAAGGTGCATCTCGGGCTCCTTGCCGCGATGGCTCTGGTCATGGGCAACATGATCGGTTCCGGCGTCTTTCTCCTGCCGGCCAGTCTCGCCCCGCTTGGCTGGAACGCGGTCGCTGGATGGATCGTGACGACCGCAGGCGTCCTGGTCCTAGCTTACGTACTCACCGGATTGACCAAGGCCCAACCCGGCGCGGGAAGTCCAGCCGGCTTCGTGTCCGTCGCATTCGGTCAGATGACGGGTTTCTTCGTCAGCTGGATCTACCTCGTCTCTATCTGGACCGCGGTTGCGACGATCGCGGTCGCCGCAGTCAGTTATATGTCGAGCGTACTTCCAGCGCTGTCAGCCGCCCCATTCGGACCTGCGTTGGCGGCAATCGTCCTCTTGTGGCTGACCGCTCTCATCAACTTGCGCGGCTTGCGGTCGGCCGGCGGTTTTCAGATCGCGACCCTAGCCATCAAGATCGTGCCGCTGCTCGTCGTGATCGTCATAGCGGCAAGGCTGCTGTTCAACGGTGAAGCCCAGGTCATGCCGCTCGATGCCGTGCCGATCACACCCGGATCCATAAATGTGTCGGCGACGCTCACCTTGTGGGCTTTACTGGGGTTCGAATCCGCCAGCATCGTCGCGGCACGGGTACGCAATCCGCAAGTGAACATTGCCCGCGCCACGCTATGGGGAACGGGACTGACCGGATTGCTGTACCTTATCGTCTGCTCCGCCATCGCGATGCTCTTGCCGATGAGCATCGCGGCCGCGTCCCCTGCGCCGTTTGCCACGTTCGTCGCGCGCTACTGGAACGGATCGGCGGCCGCCATGGTCACGCTCTTCGCCGTGGTCAGCTGCGTCGGAGCCCTGAATGGCTGGACCCTGCTCGAAGCCGAACTGTCACGCGACATGGCAGTTCGGGGACTACTTCCCCGGTGGTTTGCCTCCACCGATGGCGAGGGAACGCCCCGCCGCGCGCTTGTGGTATCGACCGGAATCACGACGCTTTTCGTGATCATGAACGGATTGCGCTCCATGCGCGGCCTGTTCGAATACCTGCTGCTGCTGTCCACTTCGGCGACCCTCTGGCTTTACCTCGCCTGCGCACTGGCCGCGTGGAAACTGCGGGTCTGTCGTCCGTTCGCCGCTCTGGGCACGCTCTACGCGCTGTGGGCCTTGTGGGGCGCAGGCATCGGCGCGAGCGGGATGAGCTTCATCCTCATGGCCTTGGGCCTGCCGATCTGGCTCTGGACCCGCCGCGAAACCTAAAGCAGCGCATCGAGCCACTTTTCGACGAGCCGTTCTGCGTCGTCAGGCGTAAACGGCGCCTTGCCCAGGCTGAGTTCCAACCATAGGCCATCGATCAATGCAGTCAGGGCGATCGCAGGCAATCGGGCATCGCCCATGGCGGGATTCACTGCGAGGATAAGCTCCTCGATACCCGTCCTGAACTGACCGTATATCTGCTGATGTAGCTGGCCGATCCCGTCATTCACCGGGGTCATGCTCCAGAACGCAAGCCATGTCGCGAGCAGGGCCGGATCGGCGATCGGCGGCCGGAAACTGGCCGACAGATAGGCCAGAAGTCGCGCGCGGGGCTCCTCGCCCGCGGCGGCCACCGCATCCGCCAGCGCTTGCTCTACGCGGCCGCCGGTCCAACGATAGGCCTGTGCGATCGCATCGGTCACGCCTGCGAAGTAATGGCGCAGCAACCCCGGCGAGACACCCGCCTCGGCGCAGATCGCCCTTACCGACGTCCCGGCTACGCCATGTCGTGCAAGGCACCTGGCGGTAGCCTCCACCAGGCTCTGGCGGCGTTCGTCGGGATGCTCCCGCGTGAAGGATTGATGCTGGGCCATATGCTTGTTATACGATCGTATAGCAAGGAGCCCGCCATGGCAACGCAAGTCGCCGACGCCCCCATGACCGATCCGCTGGAAGGCTGGAGCCTGCCCGCGTGGACTTACTCCGACGCCGAATTCTTCGAGGCGGAAAAAGAGCGCGTGTTCGCCCCCAGTTGGCAGATCGTCTGCCACGAAAGCGACATCCCCAACCCCGGCGACTGGCACACGCTCGACTATATCGGCGAGAGCGTGGTCGTGGTGCGCGGCAGGGACGATGCCCTGAGAGCCTTCACCAACGTGTGCCGACACCGCGGTTCGCGCATCGTCGATGGTTCGAACGGCTGCGCGAAGAAGTTGGTGTGCCCCTATCATGCCTGGACTTACGACCTCGACGGTCGCCTGACCGGCGTGCCCGATAGCGCCGGTTATCCTGCGTTAGACAGAGCCGAACACGGGCTCGCTCCAGTCGAGATCGAGGTCTGGAGTGGTTTCGTCTTCGTGCGGCTGGTGAATGACGGCGGCCCATCGGTGGCCCGGATGATGGCGCCTTACGAGCAGATGGTGGCACCCTATCGCTTCCGCGAATTGAAGGCGCTCGGCCGCGTGACCTTGCGCCATCGCGATGTGAACTGGAAGAACATAGGCGACAACTATTCCGACGGGCTGCACATCCCGGTCGCCCATCCGGGCCTCACACGTCTGTTCGGTCGCAGCTATGGCATAGAGGCTGAGGCAAACGTCGATCGCATGTGGGGCGACCTGATGGACATGCCCTCCGCCAACTGGTCGGAGCGGATGTACCAGCGCCTGCTCCCGCCGGTGCCGCACCTGCCGCCGGAACGGCAGCGTCACTGGCTCTATTTCAAGCTGTGGCCGAACGTCGCCTTCGACGTCTATCCCGATCAGGTCGATTTCATGCAATGGCTTCCGGTCAGCCCGACCACCAGCATTATCCGCGAGATCAGCTATGTCCTCGATGATCACCGGCGCGAAATGAAGGCGGCGCGCTACCTCAACTGGCGCATCAATCGCGAGGTGAACGCAGAGGATACCGCGCTCATCACCCGCGTGCAGGCGGGCATGGCGTCGCGCAGTTTCTCGATCGGGCCGCTCTCCGACAAGGAGGTCTGCCTGCGCCACTTCTGCAAGCGTATGCGGGAGATCATTCCCGCTGCCCGCTTCGAACATTCCCCCGCCCCCGGCTGGAGCAGGACCGCATGACCGACCGTTACGACGCACTCATCATCGGCGGCGGCCATAACGGCCTGACCTGCGCCTTCTATCTCGCCCGCGCAGGGCTAAAGGTGCGCATTCTGGAGCGGCGGGACATCGTCGGCGGGACGGCGGTGACGGAGGAGTTCCACCCCGGTTTTCGCAACTCGGTCGCCAGCTACACGGTCAGCCTGCTGCAGCCCAAGGTCATCGCCGACATGCGCCTTGCCGACCACGGCTATCGCGTGATCGAGCGGCCCATCAGCAATCTCCTGCCGCAGGAGGATGGCGGCTACCTCAAGCTCGGCGGCGGACTGGAGCGCACACAGACGGAGTTCCGCCGTTTCTCCGCGCACGACGCCGATGTTCTCCCGGCCTATTACGATGCCCTTGAAGGCGTCGCCGAGGTGCTGCGCGACCTCGCTCTTAGGACCCCGCCCGAGGCAGGCGGTGGTTGGCGCGCGCTGGTCGATGCGGCCCTGCAGGGGCGCAAGCTGGCTGGCCTGTCCATGGAAGCCCAGCGCGACGTGCTCGACCTGTTCACCAAGTCGGCCCGCAGCCTGCTGGACGGCTGGTTCGAGAGCGAGGCCGTGAAGGCCGCGTTTGGCTTCGACGCGGTGGTCGGCAACTATGCGTCGCCGGATACGCCTGGCAGTGCCTACGTCCTGCTGCACCATGTCTTCGGAGAGGTGAACGGCAAGAAAGGCGCCTGGGGTCACTCCGTCGGTGGCATGGGCGCGATCACGCAGATCATGGCCAAGGTTTGCCGCGACCTCGGTGTCGAAATCAGTCTGGAAGCACCGGTCTCGCAGGTCCTGGTCGATGGCGGCAAAGTTGCAGGTGTGCGCCTCGAAAGCGGCGAGGAGATCGCCGCGCCGCGCGTGATCGCCAATGTCGGGCCGAAGCTGCTCTACGACCGGATGATCGCGCCCACCGACCTCGATGCCGACTTCCGGCGGCGGATGAAGGGCTTCAAGGCGGGAAGCGGCACGTTCCGGATGAACGTGGCGCTTTCGGAACTGCCCAGATTTACGTGCCTTCCCGAGCCCGGCGAGCATCATCAGTCCGGCATCATCATCGCCCCGACCCTCGATTACATGGACCGCGCCTTCATCGACGCCAAGCAGTTCGGCTGGTCGCGCAAGCCTATCGTCGAGATGCTGATCCCCTCTACCGTGGACGACAGCCTCGCCCCTCCGGGCCAGCATGTCGCCAGCCTGTTCTGCCAGCAATTCGCGCCCGAACTACCCGATGGACGCGACTGGGACATGGAGGAGGACAAGGCCGCCGATGCCATTATCGACACGGTGGAGGCGCATGCACCGGGCTTCCGCGCCTCGATCCTGGGACGACAGGTGCTCAGTCCCAAAGGGCTGGAGCGCAAGTTCGGGCTGGTCGGCGGAGACATCATGCACGGGAACCTGACGCTCGACCAGATGTGGTCGGCGCGGCCGGTGCTGGGGCATGGCGCATATCGGGGGCCGATCAAGGGGCTCTACATGTGCGGTGCGGGGACGCATCCCGGCGGCGGGGTGACCGGGGCTCCGGGGCATAATTGCGCGCATGAGGTCATTGCCGACAGTCGCGGAATGGCGCTGGGTTTCGGTGGGATGTACCGACGTTTTCGCTAATTTTCAGCCGATTACGGCCCGGATCGCGGCGACAGCGGGGCGCGGAGTCAGGTCGGCGTTGAACAGGCCGAAGTTGTTCATCTCGCCGGGTCCGGCCCAGCAAAACAGTTCGTAAAGGCTGATCGCGCGGATGAAGGGCTGGGCGAGCGCAGCCTCAACATCGGAGGCGAGCAGGCTGGCCTGCTGGTCCAGCGAAACCGGCGGAGAAGTAACGTTTTTCGCGCTTCCACCCGTGGTTCTGCCCCATTCGGTGATCACGCCTTGTGTATGGCGACCTGCCTCTATCTTCTTGCCGAAGCCCTTCAGGCGGTCCGCTATCACGGTTGTGGGGCTGGGGTAGATATGGGCGTTGCCGTAAGTCGTGAAAGGCCGCTGGTCTGCCTGCATGAAGTCGTTGCTGGCGATGAGGGGAATCGTTTTCAGTCTTGATTCTGCTTTAAATTCTGCCGAGAAGTCTTTGATATACGAAATAAATGCCGGAGCATTTCCGGTTCTAAATCCTAGACGCGGATCGCGAACGCCGTTGTAGGTTACAGGATTCAGATCGGGCTCGTTCGGGAATTCGATGGCCCAGATCGCACCGGGAGCCTGAGCGGCGAAAGCCTTGAGATCGGCGATCGACTTTGCGATTTCCCGGCCGGAGAGGGTGAAGCAGAACGTCACGCCCGCCCGCGCGAGACCGATGTACGTGTTCCATCCGGGCGTCCCGCTGTAGGGCTCCCGGCATCGCATTCGCCGCAGGCCGCCGAGTTTATCCAGCGCAGGCAACATGTTGCGTACCTTGTAGAGCGAGGCCGTATCCTGCGGCCTCCCCTGAACCATCACCCTGTCCAGCCGCGAGGGCGCCGCGCGGACGGTTGCCGGAACCAGCGGCAGGACCGCCAGCCCGGCCGCCGCTTGCCTGCGTGAAAACATTGCTGCGACCATGCGGACCTCCCGGCTACATAACGGCACTCAACGGCACCTAAAGATACCCTAACGCACCTCGACCATCGGATTACTTCGCTACCGCACCGGCCTTCATCACGTGGACGACCTGCTCCAGCACACGCACATCGGACAGCGGATCACCTTTCACCGCGATCATATCGGCGAACTTGCCCGGCGCGATCGAGCCCAGTTCCTTCTCATGCCCGATCAGCGCGGCGGCATCGATCGTAGCGGCCCGGATCGCCTGCGCCGGGGTCATCCCGTAGCGGACCATGTACGCGAACTGCCGCGCATTCAGCCCATGCGGATAGACACCCGCGTCGGTGCCGAAGCCTAGCTTCACACCCCGCTTCACTGCCTTGGCGAAACCGTCGCGCTGCTGCTGCGTCGTCTCGCGGTTCTTGCGCAAGTACTCCTGCGGCCAGCCTTCACGAGTGCCCTGCTCGTCGATCCAGTCGCCGTCGTAGATGTCCATGACCAGCCAGACGCCCGCCTTCTTCGCCATGGCTAGGCCCTCGTCGTCGATGAGGCTGGCGTGTTCGATGCTGTGTACGCCGGAGCGGATCGCCGCCTTGATGCCCGCCGCGCCGTGGGCATGGGCGGTCGCGTAGCTGCCGTGCGCCTTCGCGACGTCCACGACGGCGCGCATCTCGTCGTCGCTCAATTCGATCTGCCCCGGCTCGGTGCCGATCGCGAGGACCGCGCCGGTGGCGATCATCTTGATGAAGTCGGCGCCGTGATCGAACAGGTACTGCGCCTTCTCGCGCGCTTCACCGGCATTGTGAACGACGCCGAGGCGCATGTCGGCGGGAAGCTGGTCGTTGGGCACCACGCCGTTGAGTTCGCCGCCACCGCCGGGCGAGGTGATGTAGGCCCCCGCGACGAACATGCGCGGCCCCGGCACCAGCCCCTGCGCGATGGCATCACGCAAGGCCACGTCAGTCAGCCCGCGATAGGTGCCGACATCGCGCACCGTGGTGAAGCCCGCCTCCAGCGTCACTTTCGCATTGTGCGCGCCGATCAGCGCCGTCAGTTGCGGCGAAGTCTTGAGCGGCGCGGCGACGTCTGCGCCCTGCCCGGTATCGGCAAGATGCGTGTGGAGATCGATCAGCCCCGGCAGCACCGTATAGGCCGACCAGTCGAGCGTTTCGGCACCCGGCGGCGGCACGGCGCAAGGCTCGACCCTCGCCACCCGCTCGCCCTCGACCAGCACGCATTGCACGGTGCTGGCAGTGCCGCTCTCCACGTCGAGCAAGCGCCCTGCCCTGACATAGACCGACGCCGCGCTCGCCGGAGCAGCCAGCCCCGCAAGAGCCAGAGCCGCAGCGAGCGCCGCCGCCCTCACTTGCCCGCGAGGTCCGTCAGCAAGGTGGTGTAGTAGACCACGCCCGGCGCGATGTTCAGCAGGCCGATGCGCTCGTTGAGGCCATGGGCGAATTCGTCGGAGTCCCTGATCATCGAGGCGCTGGCGCCATAGCTCGGCACGCCGAGCGCGCGATACCACATCGAGTCCGAAGCACCCGAGGACTGCGAGGGGATGATCGGCACCGGCCCCCAGGCCGCCTTTACCGCCTTGCCCACTGCCGCCACGAAGTCCGGCCGCACCGGCGATGCGGGCGCCTCGACCGAATCGTCGCCGGTCACGTCGGTGAACTTCGCCGCGGGCATCGCCGCCACCTTCTCCAGTTCCGCCATGATCTCGGGCCGGGTGTGGCCGGGGAAGATACGGCAGTTGATGTTGGCCGTCGCGCTCTGCGGCAGCGCGTTCTGGGCATGGCCGCCCGAGATCATCGTCGGCACGCAAGTCGTCGACACGCGCCCAACCGTCGCGGGATTGGCGCGCAGCACCTGCAGCGCTGCCGGATCGTTCGGATTGGCAACGAAGGCCTTCATTGCCGCCGCGAGCTTGGGGTCGGGCTCGATCTTCGCGGCGCCGGTCCAGTACTGGCGAGTCACGTCGTTGAGTTCGGGCTTGAAGCGATAGGCGCCGATCCGCTCCATCGCCTGCGCCAGTTGCACGATCGCGTTATCGGGCCGGGGCGCGGAGCTGTGACCGCCGGGGTTCGTCACCTCGACCTTGTAGTCCACGTAAGTCTTCTCGGCCCCCTGCCAGCTCCAGTAGAGCGGCTTGCCCGCCTCCGACAGCGTGCCCGAGGAGCCGTCGACGTTGAGCACCAGTTCCGCGCCCTTCAGCCGCTCGGCGATGACCTTGGAGGTATCCATGGTCGTCTCCTCGTCGCCCGAATAGGCGATGACGATGCTGCGTTTCGGCCGGAACCCTTCGCGCCGCAGTTCGATCACCGAGGACAGCGCCAGCGCCGCCTCGAACTTGGTGTCGCTGGCGCCGCGCCCGAAGAGATAGCCGTTCTCCACCACCGGGGTGAAGGGATCGCGCTCCCAATCCTCCGGTTTCGCCTCGACCACGTCCATGTGCGCGGAAATGACGAGGGGCTTGAGGCCGGGGTCGCTGCCCTTCCACGTCGCGATCAGGTAGGCGGTGTCGCCGAGCGGCACAATCTCGATGTCGCTGGCGGTCCACCCGGCTTTCAGCAGCGCATCGCGGAACAGCGCCGCGACTTCGCCGGTCTTGTTGCCCGGCCCCTGCACCGAGCGAAGAGCGATGGCGCGCTTCGACAGGTCAAGCACTTGCGCTTCCGCCTCGGGATGGCCTTTCGCATGCGCGGCACTGGATGCGAGCAGGCTGGCGCCGAGGGAAAGCAGGACCGGGATCGAAAAGCGCATCGTGATGAAGCCCCTGAACTTGGTGTCTTGCGCGGTCGCGCCGACAAAGAATCGCCGCGATCGCGAGAGGGCTATCCTGTCGAGCGACCGGGGCCTGCGCAATCCCGCCCGCCACCCTTCGTCATTGCGAGCGCAGCGAAGCAATCCAGGGCAGCTTTAAACCGCCCTGGATTGCTTCGCTGCGCTCGCAATGACGGGGTGGGGGTGAAGTTGTCGCGCCATAGTGAGCACCACTCATCGCGACGTGAAGAAATCCCACACTAATCGCTGGTGCGATAAGCGCCTATCTCGCACTTGCGGCACGTGTGCCGATCCAGTTTCCATTTTCCTCCGACAGCAAGGACATTCCATGCAAGTCAACGCCTATGGCGCACATGCCGGCGACAAGCCCCTCGAAGCCATGACCATCGAACGGCGCAAGCCAGGCCCGCGCGACGTCGCGATCGACATCAGCTATTGCGGCGTGTGCCACTCGGACCTGCACACCGTGCGCAGCGAGTGGGGCGGCACCCTTTTCCCCTGCGTTCCCGGTCACGAGATCGTCGGCACCGTCAGCGCGGTGGGCGGCGAAGTCAGCCGCTTCAAGGTCGGCGACACCGTCGGCGTCGGCTGCATGGTCGACAGCTGCGGCCACTGCGGTTCGTGCCATGACGATCTCGAACAGTATTGCGAGAACGGCTTCGTCGGCACCTACAACGGCAAGACGGCGGATGCGCCCGGCCACACCATGGGCGGCTATTCGCGCGGGATCGTCGTCGATGAAGGCTTCGTCCTTTCGATCAGCCACCCGGCGGAGCAGCTTGCCGCCGTGGCGCCGCTGCTCTGCGCGGGCATCACCACGTACTCGCCGCTGCGTCACTGGAACGCCGGTCCGGGCAAGAAGGTCGGCGTCGTCGGCATCGGCGGTCTCGGCCATATGGCGATCAAGATCGCGCATGCCATGGGGGCCGAAGTCGTCGCCTTCACCTCGACGCCCGCCAAGCGCAAGGACGCGATCGACCTCGGCGCCGACAGCGCGGTGGTCAGCCGCGAGGCCGAGGAAATGGCTGCCCACACCGGCACGTTCGACCTGATCATCGACTCGGTCGCGGCGAGCCACGACCTCGACACCTATATCGGCCTGCTCAAGCGCGACGGCGCGCTGGTCATGCTGGGCGTGCCCGAGCATCCGCACCCCTCGCCCAACGTCGGCGGCATGATCTTCGGCCGCAAGACGATCGCGGGCTCGCTGATCGGCGGCATTGCCGAGACGCAGGAAATGCTCGATTTCTGCGCCGAGCACGGCATCGTCTCGGACGTCGAGATGATCGACATCCAGCAGATCGAGGACGCCTACGAGCGCATGATGCGCAGCGACGTGCGCTATCGCTTCGTGATCGACAGCGCCTCACTCGACGCGGCGGCCTGACCGCAAGCCGGCGGTCGCCTTCGCAAGGAGGCGACCGCCGGCCCGGTGCTTGACGCGCGATCACCTGGGCCCGCGCTTTTGCGCGGACCACGTACCTTTTCGGCGACGGCGCGGCATTCGCCCCCGTCGGCATGGCGGCCGAAGTCTTGCGCTGGAACGTCCGGATACCGGGATCGAGGTGATCGATCACGGACGCCGCGCCCATACTCCTCGCCCGGACACATCACACAGCGGGATTGCGCGCGCAACGATCGCTGTTGCAATTGTGTCGCAGTCGCGGAGCTTTCTCATCCGACCGTCTAAACGCAGCGGAATTTCGCTAAGAGTCATTTTATGATGCGTGCGATGATTTGAGCGCAACACCATGCTGCCCGAACGCCAAAGCGACGGGCTGACTGGTGCGTACCGAGCCAGGGCGGTGCGGCAGGCATATCCAGAGGGGGATAAAGATATGAGGTTCGTTTCCAGCCACGCCGAGCGCAGCGCCGTCCGGAAAGCCTTGCTGTGCGGCGCCGCGCTGACGCTGCTGCCGACCACCGCCTTCGCGCAGGACGCGACCGCCGAGGCCACCCTCGACACCAGCCGCACGACGATCGACGGCGAGAACGCCATCATCGTCACCGCGCCGCACTATGTGCCGGAAGGCACCAACACGGCCTCCAAGGCGAACATCCCGCTGATCGAGACGCCGCAGTCGGTGTCCGTCATCACCCGCGACCAGATCGACCTGCTCAACTTCGTCGATGCCCAGCAGGCCGTGCGCTACACCGCAGGCGTCTTCGGCGAGAGCTACGGCCCCGATTTGCGCTTCGACTTCCTGACCGTGCGCGGTTTCACGCCCAAGGAATACATGGACGGGCTGGCGACGCCGAACTCCACCTCGATCTCCAGCGTGGGCGTCGATCTCTACGCCTTCCAGTCGCTCGACGTGCTCAAGGGGCCTGCTTCGGTGCTCTACGGCTCGTCGCCGCCGGGTGGCCTTACCAACGAGACCAGCCGGCGCGCCAGCAGCGAATTCGGCGGCGAGATCGGCGTGAAGTACGGCACCGACGACTACAAGCAGATCGCCGGAACCATGACCGGGCCGGTCAGCGACATGCTCGACCTGCGCTTCACCGCCCTCTATCGCAATCGCGATGCCGAACGCGACCTCGTCCATGCCGAGCGCCTGCTCGCCGCGCCGACCGCGACGCTCAAGCTGGGCTCCGATACGAAGCTCACGCTGCTGGGCTATTACCAGTACGACACCGTACGCGGCGACACCAACGGCTTCATGCCGGTCTACGGCACCCTGCTCGACAATCCGCTGGGCAAGATTTCGCGCCGCGCCAACGTCGGCGATCCGAACAACCTCTACAAGCGCAGGCAATGGGGCGCGGGCTGGGATTTCAGTCACGACTTCGGCAGCGTCAGCTTCCACTCCAACACCAAGTGGAGCCGCTATAACGAAGACACGCCCACCCAGATCTACGGCAGCGGCGGTCTGATCGACAACAATTTCGACGGTATTCCAGACGATTATCGCACGGTCCTGCAGTCGAACTTCACCTACAAGGAGCACGTCACCAGCTTCGCCACCGACAACCGGTTCGACGCGACGCTGGGAACCGGTCCGATCGAGCACAACCTGATCGCCGGAGTCGACTATCGCCGCACCTTCAACGATTCCGCCTATACCTTCAATTACGGGATCGGCACGGTGGACCTGTTCGATCCGGTCTACACCACCTACACCGACGCGCAGCTTCGCCCCGGCTATGCGACGCGCTTCAACACGCAGTGGCGCAAGCAAACCGGCATCTATCTTCAGGACCATGCCGCGATCGGCAACCTGTACCTGACGGTCAGCGGCCGTTACGATTGGGTCCGCATGAGCTATATGACGCCCTTCGCCGCAGCGGACGTCGATACCCCGCTTACCAAACAGAAGCAGAAGAAGTTCACTTGGCGGGCGGGCGCCAACTACGTGACCGACAGCGGCTTCGCGCCTTACGTCAGCTACGCGACCTCGTTCGAGCCGGTCGTCGGCACCGACGGCGTCACCTTGGCTCCCTACAAGCCAAGCGCGGGCAAGCAATGGGAAGGCGGCGTCAAGTACGACGCGCGCGGCCTTGGCGAAGGCATCAAGCTGCTGGTGACGGCAGCGGTGTTCAAGATCAATCAGACCAACGTGGTGGCGACGGCGCCGTCGGTGTCCCCGGTCTTCGGCACCCAGTCCGGCGAGGTCGAGGTCAAGGGCGCGGAACTGGAATTCGTCGCCCGCCTGCGCGACCAGCTCTCGATCAACGGCGCCTACAGCTACAACGACAGCAAGGTGAAGCAGAGCAACGTCGCCGTCGAGATCGGCGCGCCGCTGCCCGTGACCCCCAAGCACAAGTTGTCGCTGTTCGTGGACTATACCATCCAGAAGGGCTCTCTGGGCGGTCTGGGCTTCGGCTTCGGCGGGCGCTACACCAGCGACAGCGCAGGCAGCCTGCCCGGCCCGTTCAATCCCGTGGTCTACTACGGAGAGGCGTCCACGCTGTTCGATGCGATCGTCCATTACGATATTCCGGGCTGGCGCATCGCGGTCAACGGATCGAATATCTTCAACAAGCTCTACGTCGCGCGCTGCTCGGGCCCGGCGGGCTGTACTTATGGGGCTGGACGTCAGGTCATCGGCACGGTTACCAAGACCTTCTGACCTGAATGACGGGAACTGCATGCGCGACATATCGGTACGACGGCTGATCGCGCATGCCGTCCTGCTGGCTCTGGCCACGGGCACTACACCGCTGCAGGCGCATGGTCCGCAGGAACTCGGCGAGCCATCGCTGCCCCTGTTGTCACCCACAGGCGGGGCAGCAGCCGAAGGTCCCTCCGGAACCCTGCCGCGCCCCCCGGCCAAGGCCGGACAAACGCTGCCGCTCACGCCCGCCCGCAAGATCCGCTTCGACACGAGCGAACTGACGGCCGCCTCGATCGACCTGTCTCCGGACGGGCGGACCATCGTGCTGGACATGCTTGGCGACATCTACGTCATGGACGCCAAGGGCGGAGAGGCTAGGCCGATCAGCCGGGGCATGGCCTATGACAGCCAGCCCGCCTTCTCGCCCGACGGCAGACGCATCCTGTTCCTCTCGGATCGATCGGGAGCCGAGAACCTGTGGGTCATGGATGCCGATGGCGGTGATGCCCGGCAGCTCAGCTTCTACGACGACGATCCGATATTCGTATCCCCCGTCTGGTCCAGCGACGGGAAGACGGCCTGGGTCAGCCGCTTCTGGCCGGACCGCAATGCCTACGAAGGCTGGCGTTTCGCCACAGACGGCAGCGACAGGTTCGGCACCGCGGCGCTGCCGAACTGGCCGGATGCTGGCCAGACAGAGGACAAGATCAACAGCCTCGGACTCATGCCGAGCGCGGACGGCCGCTTGCTTTATTACGCCAGGCTCAAGGGATCGCCGGACTTCGACACCCTTGCCGAATGGCAGATCGCCCGCCGCGACCTTGCGACCGGCATCGACGATACGATCGTCAAGGCAATCGGCGACATTCGGCTCGGCCCCGTCCAGTCGAGCGCCTTTCGCCCCGTCCTCTCGCATGACGGACGCACGCTGGCCTACGGCATGCGCCGGGTGGGCAGGACGTTCCTCCACGTTCGCGATCTCGGCAGCGGCATGGACCGCGAACTGATCCGGATCGATCACGACGAACTTCAGGCATCGGCCTGGAGCGACATCATCCCCCACTTCGCCTTCACGCCCGACGACAAGGCGCTGGTACTGAACATGGGCGGCGGTATCAGCCGCATCGATATCGCCAGCGGCACGGCGACGGCCATCCCGTTCACCGCTCGCATCGACATGGACCTCGCCCCCCTCACCCGCCGTCCGATCCGGCAGGAGACCGGCCCTGTCCGCGCGCGGCTGGTGCAGACGCCCGCTCTCTCGCCCGATGGAAGGACGGTCGCCTTCTCCGCGCTGGGCCATCTCTACACAGCCCCGGTCGAGGGCAGCGCACGCCCGCAGCGCATCGACGCAGACGAGACGCCGCAGTTCCATCCCAGCTGGTCGCTCGACGGCAAGCGGTTGCTCTATGTCACCTGGACGGCGAAGGACGGCGGCTTCGTGTGGGAGAAGCCGCTGGACGGTGGGCCTGCCCGGCGCCTGACCGATACCCCCGCGTTCTACACGCACCCCGTGTTCACGCCTGACGGCGCGTCGGTCCTCGTCATCAGATCGCCTCAGGCGTACCGGCTGAACAGCTATGTCGAATTCGGCCAGTTGCGCAGCGCCGACCTCGTGCGGCTGGGCAGAGGTGGGGATGACGACGGCGACAGCGACGGCGAGCAGGTCGTGCTGAGCGGCCGGATCGGCGGCACGCCGCATTTCGGGCCGCTGCCGGACACAGTCTACCTGAACGAGAGCGACGGCGTCCATGCCGTGAAGTGGCGGGGGCGTGCTAGCGACCACCTTGCCGTACAAGCTGCCGGGCCGAACTGGTATTTCGCGCAAGGCCTCGCGTCCGCCGACGATCTGAGGATCAGCCCCGACGGGCGCTGTGCGCTCGCCCATATCGCACAGCAACTGCATCTCTTCACCATGCCCGACAAGGCCGGCGAGACGGTGAACCTGACCGCGCCCGCCGTCAGGCACCGCCGCATCACCGACGTCGGTGCCGACTTCTTCGGATGGTCGCAGGACGGCCGGACGATATGGTGGTCTGTGGGGTCGACCCTGCACCGCCGCGCCCTCTCCGGCGTCAGGCTCGATGATGCGGGCACACCGCCCCGCGCGGCGGACGTCGGCGGCGCGGCGCGGCCGCTCGTCGTCACCGTTCCGCGCGATACGCCGCAAGGCACCCTGCTGCTGCGCGGTGCCCGGGCGATCACCATGAAGGGCGACGAGGTCATCCCTGACGCCGATATCCTGATCGTGGACGATCACATCCGCGCCATCGGCCCCCGAGGCAGCTTTCCCGTGCCCGCCGATGCCGCGATCCGTGAGTTGGCAGGGGCAACGATCGTCCCCGGCTTCATCGACATCCACGACCACGTCGCCGACATCCGCCGGGACGTACTCGACATGCACAACTGGGGACCGGCGGCGAACCTGGCCTACGGCGTGACGCTGGCCTTCGATCCCTCCTCGCTCAGCATCGACATGCTGGCTTACGAGGACCTGGTCGACAGCGGCCAGATGATCGGCTCGCGCATCATGACGACGGGACCGGCCGTCTTTTCCTTCAACGACTTCCGCTCGAAGGCCGAAGTGAAGGCGGTCCTCTCCCGCTACCGGGACGATTACCGCCTCGGCAACATCAAGCAGTACCGCACCGGCAACCGCCGCACCCGGCAATGGGTGGTCGAGGCCGCGCGGGAACTGGGCCTCAACCCCACGACCGAGGGCGCGCTGTCCCGCAAGCTGGACATCACCCACATCATCGACGGCTTTTCAGGCAATGAGCACAGCATCCCTCCCGCCACACTGCATGACGATGTGCTGCAACTCCTCGCCCGCAGCGGCACGAGCTATACGCTGACCCTGCAGATCACCCATGGCGGCGTTCCGGGGCAGAACTACTTCATCGCGCGCGACGCTCCGCACGGCGATGCGAAGTATGCCCGGTTCGCCCCGGACTGGTTCCGCGACCAGAAATTCTGGCAGCGCGAGTGGCGCGATCCGGGCGAGTACCTGTTCCCCGATGTGGCGAAGAGCGCCGCCCGCTTTACGCGCATGGGCGGCCTGCTCGGCCTCGGCGCGCATGGCGAAGTCCCGGGCCTCGGCACTCACTGGGAAATGCAGGCTTATGCCATGGGCGGGATGACGCCGCTGGAAGTGCTGCGCTCCGCGACGATCGACGGTGCCCGCGCGATCGGACGGGACGCCGACTTCGGCAGCCTCGAGCCGGGCAAATATGCCGACCTCGTCATTCTGGACCGCAACCCGCTGGATGGCATCGCGAACACGCTGTCGATCCGGCAGGTCATGAAGAACGGACGCCTCTACGAGAGCGATACGCTCGACGAAATCTGGCCACGCAAACGCGCGATGCCTCCGTTCTGGTTCAGCAAGCCGCGGGGCTAGGGTGTGATCGCATTTGACTGAAACACTGTTCGTCATCCCCGCGAAAGCGGGGACCCAACTGATGTCCTTGCAACAGTCACCATCAGGAGATGGGTTCCCGCCTTCGCGGGAATGACGATGATACAGCTGAAGTCGATCACGCTATAGGACGTCAACGCATAAATGGACGTATCGATCGTGAAATGGTGCGCCCGACAGGATTCGAACCTGTGGCCCCCAGATTAGGAATCTGATGCTCTATCCTGCTGAGCTACGGGCGCGTGCCGAGGCGTCCTAGCGGCTGCATGGCAGCTTGGCAATCAGTTCGCCTGCTCGGGCGGGACAACCGGGAACGGCAGCGGCATGAGGCCGATTCCTTCCTCGATCAGTTCCTTCGCCTCGGCGGGGCTGGCCTGCCCGTGGATGGTCTCGACCTCACGCTCGCCGTAATGCATGGCCCGTGCATCCTTGGCGAAGCTCTCCCCGACATAGCGCGAGGATTTCAGCGCCTCGGCCTGCATCGTCGCCAGAGCCTGCATCAGTTCGGCGGCCTGCGGCGGCAGTGGAGCATTGGCGACGGGCGCACTCGGCGGCGGCGCCTTGGCGCGTGCCGGAGCAGGACTCGGCGCTACTTGCGGCAACTGGTTACCCTTACGCGCGAGACGCGGCGCCTGAACCGCCTTCGCCACCTCGCCCGAACCGCAATGCGGACACGCCACCAGGCCACGTTCCTGCTGACGCGCATAGTCGTCCGAGGACTTGAACCAGCCCTCGAATCGATGCTGTGCCTCGCGGCATTCCAGGTCGAAAACGATCATGACACCAGCTATTTGGCGATGGTGCGACGGTTGGCAAGGCTTGGAAGCTGACCGCGCACTTCGGCGATGCGCGCCGCGTCGAGATCGACGAAACCCACGCCTGAGGTGCCACCGTCATCCGCACCGCCCATGTCGAGCAGGACCTCGCCCCAGGGGTCGATCGCCAGTGAATGGCCGTAGGTTTCGCGGCCATCGTCATGCCGCCCGCATTGCGCGGCCGAGAGCACGTAAGCACTGGCCTCGACCGCGCGGGCACGCTGCATGAGGTGCCAGTGTGCCTTGCCCGTCGGCACCGTGAAGGCAGCGGGAATGGCGATCACGTCGCAGCGGGCACGGCCCAGTGCTTCGAACAGGGCCGGGAAGCGCACGTCATAGCAAATGGCCAGCCCCAGACGCCCGAGCGGCGTTTCCACCGTGACCACCTCATCACCGGCCACGTAAGCGTTCGATTCGCGCCAGCTTTCGCCGGTCGAAAGATCGACGTCGAACATGTGCATCTTGTCGTAGCGCGCGCGGATTTCCCCCGCGTCGTCGATCACGAAAGCCCGGTTGGCCCACTTGCCGTCTTCACGCGCGATGGCGAGCGATCCGATATGCACCCATATCCCTTCCCGCCGCGCCGCATCGCGCACCGCCGCAAGAACGGGATCGTCCGCCTCGCTCCGGATCGCCTCGCGCGCACGCTCGCGCTTGCGGTCCAGCAGGCCGGACATCTCGGGCGTGAACAGCATGGCCGCCCCGCCCGCACGTGCCGCAGCGACGGCATCGACGATCGCCGCCGCATTGGCCTGCGGGTCGATGCCCGTCGTCATCTGGAACAGCGCCGCGCGGGTCATCCGGTCAGAGCCCCAGTACCGGATCGAGCTTGCCCTCGCGGTCGAGCGCATTGATGTCGTCGAAGCCGCCGAAGGGCTTGTCGTCGATCAGGATCTGCGGGACCGTGGTGGCGCCGGGCACGCGCTCCAGCATTTCGGTGCGCTTCGGGCCGCCCATGGTCAGGTCGTATTCCTCGTAGGCGACGCCCTTCTTGTCGAGCAGCGACTTGGCGGCGACGCAGTAGGGGCAGCCCCACTTGGTGTAGATTTCAATCTTCGGCTGGCTCATGCCAAACTCCATTCAGATGCTCATTGAGGGTCAGGCCTTGAAAGGTCGGGCGGCTAGCATATCTAGGAATGCGAGTCATGGCCCGCCAAGGGGATGGCTCACAGAACGAGGCGCCGCATCGCGGGCCTCATCCACACGAAGATTGCTCATTGGAGGATTTTTGTCATGAACCGCATCGATTTTTCGCCCTATCGCCGCACCATGGTCGGCTTCGACCGCCTGTTCGACATGATCGAGAACCAGGCGCGCGCGAATTCGGGCGACAAGTACCCCCCCTTCAACATCGAACGGCGCGGCCAGGATGCCTACCGCATCATCCTGGCGGTGGCGGGATTCAAGCCGGCCGACATCGACATCACCGCGCAGGCGAACCTGCTGGTCGTGAAGGGCCACAAGCCCGATGAGACCACCGATGGCGAAATGCTGCACGTCGGCATCGCCCAGCGCGGTTTCGAACGCCGCTTCGAACTCGCCGACTACGTGCGTGTCGATAGCGCAGACCTTGCCGACGGCCTGCTCGTCATCGACCTCGTGCGCGAGGTTCCCGAGGCGATGAAGCCGAAGAAGGTCGTGGTCGGAGGCAGCAAGCTGACCGTCGTGGAAACCGGCGAGGATACCACCGCAGCGGCGTAACCGCCCGCAACGGC
>NZ_ALVC01000166.1:0-4764 GCF_000293195.2 Sphingomonas sp. LH128 | reverse complement strand
TTTCATGAAAAGCCTCATTTGATGATCGTTGACTTGGCAACCCGGCACTCACGGCATCTCCCTCCAATCTGGATATGCCAATGAATATTGGGTCGGCCCCGACGATCTGCGGCTCCTCCATTAAAGGGCCATCGGTTGTTGGGGTCTCGGCTACGGGCTTCGGGCTACGCCCTCCGCCCTTCACCGACACCCCAACAACCGATTCTCATCTTGATTGTCGCTACGCTCGCATCCTGTCAGTCGCCGCGCATCACAGCGACAAACCGCATCGTCGGACGCGTGACAGCTTCGCAAATCGCCTCGGCATCGACGGCATCATTCTTGCCGCGCTTCACATAGGGTTTGACATAGCCGGGCGGCATTAGGCGTACCTCATGACCAAGGCTGATCAATTGACGCGCCCAATGATGGGATGTGCCGCATGCCTCGATCCCGACCAGGCATGGTGGTAATTTCCGGAAGAACGGCAGCATTTGCGAACGCCGCAGGGCTTTGCGTACAACGACCCCGCCGGTCGCATCGACACCGTGAACCTGAAAAACGTTCTTGGCCAAATCCAGGCCGATCGTGGTAATCTCCATGGCGGATGGCTCCTTCTGCTCGGATTGCATGACAACAAACCCATCTTGGCACTTTGATGCCGTGAGCGGGAGCCATCCACCCTATCCGGTTCCGGCAACTCACGACCAGACCTCGACGTTCCGACGCCCTCGCTCACTCTGGAACCAGTTTATTGCGAGCCTTGATGGGATGACCATGCGACCGTGTCAGCCTGAGAGGCGGTGGACTATAGCGTGGATGGCGATATGCCATGCGGCATGCCTTTAGAAAACAAGTCCAGGTCCCTTGCAAAACAACTGGAAGCGCAGCGGGTCGTCGACGCCGCCCGTGGCGTGATCGCTGCGAAGGGCATCGCAGGCATGAGTTTGCGCAGTGTCGCCGAAGCGGCTGCCACTTCGGTCGGTTCGATCAGCTATCGCATTGGCGATCGTGCGGCATTGATCGCCGCCGTGCTGGACCGAGAGATCGAACTGGCCGCCGCAACACGCATGGAATGGCGGGATCGGATCGGCGAATGCGATCCGGTGGCGAGCGGCATCCTGCCGGACCTCATCTGCGAATGGCTGGACCAGGGTGCAGGGTCACGGCGTACGTCTGCGATCGTCATGTGTGAACTGGCCTTGACGGCTGGACGTGAGCCGCAGTCGCTTCCCTCTATTACTGCCCTGTTCGAAGAGGCGGAAGGGCTCTGGCGCGATCTGCTGTCCTGCTCGGCACACGGAGAGAGGCTGGCGCGCCTCATCGCGCGCTACTGTCTGGACGAACAGGTCTTTTCCATCCTTCTGGTGGACGAGACGGACTATCGGTTGCTGCGCCATTCGACCGTACGCGGCATGTTGCGAAATGGTTCCGCACCTGTCGAGCCGACTGCGAGCCAATGGCACATGGCGCTGGTCGAGCGCTTGGCGATACCGGCTGCAGCGGCCTTCGATGCGGCCTCTCCCATCCCGCGCGGTTCCAAGGGCGTCATTGCCGAGACAATCGCCGACATCGTCGTGGAGCAGGGAGTTGGCGCCCTGTCCCATCGCACCGTCGCCCAGGCCTCGGGCGTCCCAACGTCCAGCGTGGCACATCATTTCCCAACGCATCGCGATGTCCTCTTCGCGGGCGTGGAGGCGGTATACCGCCGATTGCGCAGCCATATCCATGGTACCGGCGCGCGCCTGGGCAATGGCGACATCATCCGCCTGACTCACGAATGCGCGCTATCGGCGCTGACCGACCCGGCGTTTCGTCCGTTCGCCATCGATATGCGGCGGCGCCGTGCGGAAAACGTCCACGCGCTTTATGCCCAGTGGCTGGGCATCCCGGAGCATTCCGACCGTGCGCGCGTGCAGGCCATGGTCATGGCCTCTATCGGCAACGGCCTGCGGATACTGGCGGAGCAGACCGAATGGCCTGACATGCGCGACCTGCTGGCGACTTTCACGTGAACCGTACAATTGTTTTTAAACTTCAGTTTAACGTGTAAAAAATACCACACTAATGTCTCAAAAGAGTCATTGGGTGGTTCTAGAGGCGCGTTCTGAAGACCCCCGGTCAACAGGACGGAGCCCCCCATGTCAGCAATCCATCGCAAGCGTACGATCCATCTTCTCTCGACGATCCTGGCCGGAGCGGTTGCGCCCTGCTGGGCATTTACCGCGCAGGCCGAGGAAGCTCCCGCCGCGGACGATGCGCTGCCCGAGATCACTGTCACCGCAGAGCGCCGTGCGGAGAGCAGCCAGAAGGTGCCGCTGGCGATCCAGTCGATCGACGGCGAGACCCTGGCCAAGACCGGGTACACCTCGGTCACCGATCTGCAGTACACGATGCCGGGCGTGCAGTACGATCCCACGCAGGGCGCGGCGTTTCAGATCCGCGGCGTCGGCAGCACTTCGTTCGACTTCTCAAACGCCAAGTCGGTCAGCGTCGTCGTCGATGACGTGGTGATGGACGGCCAGCGCGCCAATGGCCTGACCGGCCTCGTCGACATCGACCGTGTCGACGTGCTGATGGGCCCGCAAGGGACGCTGTTTGGGAAGAACGCCACCTCGGGCGTCATCGCGGTGAGCACCACGAAGCCCAAGCTCGACGAGTGGTCCCTGCGTGCCAGCGCCAGCTTTGGCGAGCATGACGAGCGCATCCTCAACGCAACCGCCAACGTCCCGCTTGGCCCGATCGCGGCTTTGCGCGTATCCGGCTTCGACCAGGCCTTCGACGGTTTCGGCCGCAATGTGACGTTGAACCGCAAGGTCGGTTCGCAGCACGAATACGGCGGCCGCGCGCGGCTCTATCTGGAGCCTTCGGACAGCTTCAACCTGACCCTTTCGGGCGATTATGCCTATCACTGGGACAGCAGCGTTCGTACGCCTGTTTCCGGCCAGTCTGCGGCGGTCACCGCGATCCTCGACGAACTGGGCGTCTATCCCGGGCCGCAGAGCGCAGACACGGCGGATTCCTCCTTCGGCCAGATCGTCACCGAGGAATGGGGCATCTCGCTGCGGGCCAATGCCAAGCTGGGTGATCATGACCTGACCTCGATCACCGCCTACCGTGCTACCCGCTACGACAACTGGACGCCGGCAAGCCTGACGCCTTACGATCGCTATGCGTATATCCCCTTCAATCTGGGGCAGCTCGACACCGACAAGTTCAGCCAGGAAATCCATCTGGCATCGCCCACCGGCGGCTTCGTGGAATATCTGGTCGGCGCCTTCTATAACCGCCTGCATGCGCGCCAGACGCAGCTGCAGTGGTCCACCGGCGGGCAGCCGCTCTATGACAGTGCAGGCACGCCGCTGCCTACTCTGATCGCGTTGACGGGCGCCATCGGCGAGGACGGCAATGCCTCGCTATTCGACTCGGTGAACGAGACGATGGCCGTCTTCGGCCAGCTCAAGTTCAACTTCACCCCGCGCCTCGCCCTCACGCTGGGCGGCCGCTACACGCACGACAACAATTCGCAGAGCATCGACTACGTCTATATCAACCCCGAGCCGATCGCGGGATACACGCCCGCCTTCACCGCTTCGAGCGCGGCGCCGGCCTACGATTTCGGCCGCGTGAAGGGCGACAATTTCTCGTTCCGCATCGCGCCCACGTATCAGGTGGCGGACAACGTCATGCTCTACGCGACCTATTCCACCGGCTACAAGCCTGCGGGCATTGCCTTCGTCGGCAACAAGTACGCGCCTTATGAGGACGAGACGGTGAAGGCCTGGGAAGCCGGCATAAAGTCCGAATGGTTCGGTCGACGCCTGCGTTTCAACCTCGACGCGTTCCGATCCGACTTCAAGGACTTCCAGGCGACGATCCTGACCCAGATCCCCGATGGTGCGGGCGGAACGATCAACGCCACCGTGATCGGCAATGCCGGCGGCCTGCGCACCCAGGGTATCGAAGGCAGCCTGGTGGTCCAGCCCATCCGCGGCCTGCAGCTGTCGGGCGCGGTGACCTACACCGACGCCAAGTTCACCAATTACGTCTACAATGCCACGACCAACTACACCGGTTCGCGGCTGACCAATGCGCCGGAATGGTCGGGTACGGCGGCGATCGACTACGATTGAGAACACCGGGAATAAAAGGGGCCAGGGATCGGACCGGAGCACCGGGATAGAAAAGGGCCAGTCCTGTTAGACCTTCGCTTTTGTGCGGAGGTGGAAGGATGAAGAGAGTGGAGCTTTATCAGAAGGTCCGCCGCGCCGTACTGATTGACGGGATGAGCCGTCGCGCTGCCGCCCGGTATTTCGGGATCGACCGCAAGACTATCGACAAGATGCTGTGCTTTGCGGAGCCGGCTCCACATGGCCGAAGTGGTCGCACCTACGGTCGTAAGCTGGCCGGATTTACGGACATTATCGACAAGATCCTGGAGGATGATCGCACGGTCCATAGCAAACAGCGGCACACTGCTGCCCGTATCTTCGAGCGGCTGCGCGATGAGCATGGCTTCACCGGCGGCATAACGATTGTTCGCGATTATGTGGCCGGTGCCAAGCTGCGCAGTCGCGAGGTATTTATCCCGCTGAGCCACAAGCCGGGCCACGCTCAGGTGGACTTTGGCGAGGCCGACGGGATCATCGATGGCAAGCTGGTTCGGTTTCACTATTTCTGCATGGACCTGCCGCATAGTGATGCGCCGTTTTTCAAAGCCTATCCTGCCGAGGTCGCGGAGGCTTTTTGCGAAGGCCATGTTGCGGCTTTCGCCTTCTTCGGCGG
>NZ_ALVC01000165.1:0-12588 GCF_000293195.2 Sphingomonas sp. LH128 | reverse complement strand
AAACCCCCCCGCCGAAACCGGGCGCGACGTGCAGGTCTTCGTCCTCGTCATGGTCATCGCCGCCGAGACTGACGAGGAAGCGCAGGCGAAGTGGCAGCTCTACAACGAAGGCGTCGACATCGACGCGATTTCGTGGCTAGCAGACCAGGGCGCCAAGGACACTGTCAACACCGACACGAACGTGCGCCAGTTGGCCGCGCCGGAGGGAGCGGTGAACATCAACATGGGCACCCTCGTCGGCAGCTACGAGACGGTGGCGCGAATGCTGGATGAGATGGCGCAAGTGCCCGGAACCGGCGGCGTCCTGCTGACCTTCGACGACTTTGTGGAAGGGGTGGAGAACTTCGGCACCCGCATCCAGCCGTTGATGAAGAGCCGCGCGCATATATCCGGTTGAAGCGCGAAAATCCGTTTGACGGCCACCTGACACGCCATATCGCAAGGTGGGTTTCCGGGTTCCCGCGAATCACGTCAAAGTGCCGCCACCCCCACAAAGAAAGCCCGGGGCCTGCAAGCAGGCCCCGGGTAGTTTGGTAAAGGATCGCATTGGAATTACCGATCCTTCGGGTCGCATCTACGCAGATGCCCGAAATGGTGATTCGGCGCATACCATGATCGTGGTATGCCCCCTCGATCCGCCCCGTTTTACATAGGCTTGCGTAAAGTTGACGCCGGGTTCACATTGCCCTCCGGTCGCAGTCGGGGGGCAGGACCATACGAATCGAGGAACTGGGGGCGCTCTTCGCGCGCGCCCCGTTTGAAGAATCTGGCTGGGAAGGCGCGCTGAAGGCTCTGGCCAGTGCGACCGGATCGATGCGCGCGCAACTGGTCGCGATCGGCGAACACCACACGTTCTTCAACCGCGTCACCGATACCTGGGAAGGTTACACCGCAGAATTCGAGGCCATCGAGGGCCATAGGCCGGAGGTGAACTACCGCGTCGCGGCCTCGCGCGCGCCTTATGAAATCGTCTGGGAAAAGCATTACGACGAAGTGCGGGCCGTCTCCACCAACGAAGCCTACATGGAGCACGTGCGGCGTCTCGATGCCGAACACGGCGCCCAGATCGTGCTCGACAGCGGACCGTCCGCCTTCTTCGGCCTCGCCGCCCTTCACGGTGCCAGCGATGGACGTACAACCGAGGCGCAACGCGCGGCGCTGAGCGGCGCCGCACCGCACGTGATGGCCGCAATCCGCCTGCAAAGCGCCATCGAGCATCAGGGCGCCGAACTGCTGCTGGGTTCGCTCGACGCACTGCGTACGGCCGCAATCCTGCTCGACGTCGTCGGCCGGGTGCGCTCGGTGACGGGAGCGGCGGAGAGGCTGCTCGCGCCCGACACGCTGCAGGTGCGCGGCGGGGCATTGCGGGCGGTGCGGCCGGACCTCGACCGCGTGCTGCAGATGCGGATCGGCGTGGCCCTCGCCAACCGGCAGGCGATGCCTTCGGAGCTGTGGATGCAGTCGGTGCGCGGGCCGCTGCTGGTCGAGGTCTGCCCCCTGCCCCGGCAGGACTGGAACTTCGGCTTCGCGCCCAGTGTGATCGTCACGCTCAAGGCCCCGCTGGGCCTCACCAGCGATCAGGGCACCCGCCTCTCCGCCGCGCTCGATCTGACGCGGGCCGAGGGCGAGATCGTCGCCCTGCTGGCGCAGGGTCATTCGCGGCAGGAGATCGCCCGGATGCGCAGCGTCAGCGTACAGACGGTGTCGAGTCAGCTCCGCACGATCTTCCAGAAGGCCAGCGTCAATCGCGAGGCCGAACTCGTCTCGATCGCCCGCGCGGTGATCGAGATGGGGAGTCGTTAGTCCCCCGTTCCGTCATTGCGAGCGCAGCGAAGCAATCCAGGGCAGTCTTGAGCGTCCTGGATTGCTTCGCTGCGCTCGCAATGACGAGGTTTTACAGCTTCCCGAACTGTGCCTCGTAAGCGCCGGTATCGCCGCTCGACAACAACCGCGCCTGCTCCACCCAGCTGTCGCGGCGCGGGCGGCCCGCGAAGGCCCCGAGCTTGGTGTCGAGGTCGTCGAGGTCGGCATCGCTCCATGCCGCGATCTGGGCGTAGCTCGTTACGCCCAGCGCATGGAGCAATGTCAGCATCTTGGGGCCGAGGCCCTTGATCTTGCGCAGGTCGTCCGCCGCGACTTCGCCCTCGGCCGTCTCCACGACCGGCGGGGCCGGAGGAGCGGGCGTCGGATCGGGCTCGGCGGCGATGGTCTGCGGGGGCTCGTGCGCCTCATCGTTGTGGCGCGCTTCATCGGCCTCTTCCTGCGCGGCGACGGCGATGACTTCGCCGATGCCCGCCATCGTCCCAGCCATCGCGGGCGGGTCGATGTGGTACTGCGAGGCGGGCGGCGCATCGTCTATCAGCGCCTGGTTGCGCTGCGCGGGCGCCGCGCCCTCGTCGAGCACGTCGGGGCGATGCTCGCGCCGCGCCGGCTTCGAGCCGTGGATGAAGACCCAGTAGGCCACCACGATGCCCACGAGCAGCGCGACGATGAAGACCAGCCAGTTCGCCTGAACCATTTCCAGCACGTCAGTTCACCTTCCTGCGATTCCATATTGCGGCGCCGATGCCGAAACCGATCCCGTAGGACAGCAGCACCGAGACGGCCATTTCCAGCCATAGCGGCAAGGCAGCGTCCTTTCCTAGTCCCTCAAGTCCATCATTCAGGCCCCGGCGTATCGATCGGCGTCGGCTTGACCGGCGCGGTGTAGAGCACCGAGAACTCGATGCGCCGATTGGCCGGGTCGAGCGGGTCCAGCCCTTCCACCGGCCGCGCCGAGCCGAGGCCTGCCGCACGCAGGTTCGTCGCCGGGATGCCGCGCGCGATCAGCGCCGAACGCACCGCCTCCGCCCGCGCCTGCGAGAGCGCGACATTGACCTTCTGGTTGCCCGAGGCGTCGGTATGCCCGGTCACCGCGATAATGCTGCCCACGCAAGGCCGCAGCGAGCGCGCCACTTCGCCCAGCAGCCGCTCGCTCGACGGTTCGAGGCGCGTGCTGGCCTCGCCGAAACGGATGGTGCGGGTTTCGAGGATGCGCTCGACGTCGTCCTGGCAATGGGCCGAGACGCTGCGCTCGTCGCCGCCCCGCGCCCAACTGACCCCGGCGATACCCGGCACCGCGGCAATGGCGGCGGCGACGCTCTTGCGGGTCTCGGGCGAAAGATCCCGGCCGCCGGAGAGCACCGGGTGGCGGGTCAGCCAGCCGTAGCGGTCGCGGAAATTCAGCGTCACGCCCTTCCCGCCCACAGCATCGCGCGCGGCCGAAGCCTGCCGGTCGAGGTCGCCGATGAACGCAAGCCCCCGCGCCCGGGTGACGGCGAAGGACATGACCAGGCACAGCGCGGCTCCGGCGACGATCAGCGATGCGCGGCGGGGATTCATGTAGGCAACCTAGAGAACCGAAGCCGGGCTGTCAGCCGGGCAGTTGCTCGCCAAGCGGAGTTTCGACCTTCTTCGCCTTCTGGAACAGCCGCCGGTCCTCAGGCCCGAACGCCTTCTTCCAGATGACGAGGAAGTAGGAACCCAGGATCGCCGGGATCCCGAAGGCCAGCGCCGCCCACTCGGGCAGGAAGCGCACCGCGAGGAAACCGATGACGACGGCCGGCAAAGCCGCCCAGACCAGCGCCCAGCGCCAGTTGTTGATCGGCTCCTTGAGGATGCGCGCCAGCATCACCGACTTGACGATCGAGGACAGCCCCAGCGCCAGCATCAGCGCGCAGGCGGCAGCGGCGGCCTGGAACAGCGGATTGAAGCCGAGCCGCTGCATCAGCAGGATGCCGAAGAGCGTCAGCGCCGCCTGCAGCGCGATGGTCCCGATCGAGACCCACAAGTTGCGCAGCCGCGCGACGTAGATCAGCGCCGCCTCGCTCACCACGGCGGTGGCGGCGACCACCTCGGCGGCGAGCAGGAAGGCCAGCGCCCCGGTGCCGCCGACGAACTCGCGTCCGACGAGGCCCATCACGCCGTTGCCGGGAATGCCCAGCGCCAGTGCGATCCCGGCTTGCGAGGCGGTGATCCAGAACCCTACCTGACAGACCTGCCGGGCGATCGCGGCATAGTCCTTTTCCTTCAGGTTGCGGGTGATCACCGGGCCGAGCACCGGCTCGAAGCTGGTCTTGAGCTTCTGCGGCAGGCTCGCGACCTGCTGCGCGGCGTAATAGACACCGACCGCCGAGGCCGGGGCAAGGAAGCCGAGCAGGAAGATGTCGACGCGCCGGGTGCCCCACTCGATGGCGTCGGCCAGCGCGATCGGCAGCGAGCGCAAGGCCAGCTTGCGCATCGCGCCCGGCCGTGGCTTCCACCCGCGCGGCAGGCCGTATTCGCGGAAGAACGGGATGAACGCGGTGATCGCAGCGGCATAGATCGAGGCGATATAGGCGATGGACAGCCCGCTCTCGGGCGCCAGCCAGATCATCGCGCCCGCCATGATCGAGATCGTCCAAGGCTCCACGATCGCACGCGACCATACCGTCGGCGTCACCCGCAGACGATAGGCGAGCGCGGCCAGCCAGATCTCGGTCATCGTGAAAGGCGGCAGCGCGATCACCATCAAGCGGTCGATCTGCGTGTAATGGCCACCCGGGAACAGCACGCCCGGCACGAACCAGAACAGCAGGGCGGCGGTGCAACTGGCGATGATCGCGAGGATCGAGCCGTCGGCGATCACGTTGGCGGGCCGCACCTGCCCCTCGGTCTCCGACAGCCGCTGCGCCAGCCCGCGCTTCTCGCCCATCGTGCAGAGCATCGAGGTCAGTTCGATCAGCACCAGCGCCGAGGCGAAGCGGCCCAGCGCGGCCGGTCCGTAGGACGCGGCGCGCCCGGCGATGAACAGGAACGGGATGCGCGCGGCGAGCCGCAGGAAGAATCCGAACAGGTTGGTGCGCCCGCCCTTGGCGAGAGCGGCGATGTCGTCGCGCTCCTTGTCGCCTTGCGGTGCGTGGGCGGGATCGCCGTAGGGCGTACTCAAGAAGCAGGCTCCTGCTCGTCGCGCAGCGGGCGCGACAGGAGATCGCTCACGACCGCGCTCGCCGGAGCCTCGCCCTTCAGCAGCCGCTCGACCGCCTCGACGATGGGCATCTGGATGCCGTCACGGCGGGCGAGGTCGGCGAGCACCGGTGCGGTCGCCGCGCCTTCAGCGACGCTGTTCTTGCCCGACAGCGCCTCGGCGGCGGTCAGCCCCTTGCCCAGCGCGAGACCGAGCGAGAAGTTGCGGCTGGAGGTGGAGGAGCAGGTCAGCACCAGATCGCCGAGGCCGCACAGGCCCGACAGCGTCTCCGCGCGGGCGCCCCTGGCCAGCCCGAAGCGCAGCATTTCGGCATAACCGCGCGCGATCAGCGCCGCGCGTGCGTTCTGGCCGAGGTTCAGCCCCTCGACCACACCGCAGGCGATGGCGAGCACGTTCTTGACCGCACCGCCGATCTCGGCGCCGACGACGTCATCGGAATAATAAGGCCGCAGCGCCGGGCGGGCGAGCAGCGGCGCCAGCCGGTCCCACTGCGCACGCCCGCCACCGCAGGCGAGCGTCACGGCGGTCGGCAGCCCGGCGGCGACTTCATGCGCAAACGTGGGGCCGGAGAGCACCGCCAGCCGCTCGGGCGCGCAGGCGCTCGCGGCGACGTCGGCCATCAGGCGGCCGGTTCCGGCCTCGATACCCTTGGCGCAAAGCACGAGATCCCGGTCGCCTGCAGGCAGGCCCGCGATCACGGAGGCGAGGAACTGAGCGGGCACGACCACCAGCAGCGCCGGAAGTGCGGCGAATTCGCCCAGGTCGCTGGTGGCGCGGATGGTGCACGCCAGCGCGGCGCTCGGCAGGTAGAGGCCGTTGCGGCGGTCGCGGTTGATCTCCTCGACCAATTCGGTCTCGCGCGCCCAGAGCAGGACGTCGCTGCCGTCGCTGGCGAATGCCTGCGCCAGCGCCGTGCCCCATGCGCCTGCGCCGATAACACCGATCTTCGCGCTCATGCCTTCACTCCCGCACCGCGTACCGCCTCGGCCTCCGGATCGAGCGGCCAGCGCGGGCGCGCCGCCACGTCGAGCGGGTCGGACTGCCCGCGTTCGAACCGCTCCACACCGGCCCAGGCGATCATCGCCGCATTGTCCGTACACAGGCTAAGCGGCGGTGCGATGAAAGGCAGCGAATGGCTTGCCGCCAGCGCTTCCAGCGCGCCGCGGATCGCCTTGTTCGCCGCGACGCCGCCCGCGACTACGAGCGCGTTCACCGGCCCGCACTTGGCGAGCGCCCGGCGGGTACGGTCGATCAGGCAGTCGATCGCGGCCTGCTGGAACGAGGCGGCGATGTCGGCATCGGTATACTCGCCCGACTGCTTCGCCCGCAGCACCGCGCTCTTGAGCCCGGCGAAGGAGAAGTGCGGCTCGGCCGAACCCTTGAGCGGGCGCGGCAGCGGCACTTTCTTCGCATCGCCCTGAAGCGCCAGCCGCTCCAGCGCCGGGCCGCCAGGATAGCCGAGGCCGAGCACTTTGGCGGACTTGTCGAAAGCCTCGCCCAGCGCGTCGTCGATGGTTGTGCCAAGGCGGCGGAACTGGCCCACGTCCTCGACCAGCAGAATCTGGCAGTGCCCACCCGAGACGAGCAGCAGCAGGTAGGGATAGGCTAGGCTGGCATCGGCGAGGCGCGGCGACAGGGCATGCCCTTCGAGATGGTTGACCGCGATCAGCGGCTTGTCGGTGGCCATCGCCAGCGCCTTGGCGGTGACGAGGCCGACCATGACCCCGCCGATCAGCCCCGGCCCGGCGGTCGCGGCGATCGCGTCAACCTGATCGAGCGTCATCCCGGCATCGGCCAGCGTCGCCTCGATCAGCGGGGCAAGCCGCTCGGCATGGGCGCGCGCGGCGATCTCCGGCACGACGCCGCCGAAGGGGCGGTGCTCTTCGTCCTGCGAGGCGATGCGCTGGGCGAGGATCACCCTGCCGTCGGTGACCAGCGCCGCCGCCGTCTCGTCGCACGAGGATTCAATGCCGAGAACTATGCTCATCCGGCCTTCCCCTGAACGACAATGCCCGGTAGCACAAGCCGCCGATGACCAACGATAAACAAGACCAGACCTTCCGCCCTGAGCGTTACAAATTGGGCACACGCCGTTCGCCGCTGGCGATGGCGCAGGCCCATGAGGCGCGAGACCGGCTCGCCCAGGCGCACGGAATCGATCCGGCGCATATAGAGATCGTGGCCGTCACCGCCAGCGGCGATCGCATCCAGGACCGTGCACTCGCCGAAATCGGCGGCAAGGCGCTGTGGACCAAGGAACTCGACGCCTGGCTGGCGAGCGGCGAGATCGACTTCGCGGTCCACTCGGCCAAGGACGTCGAGACGATCCGCCCTGAGGCCTTCACGATCGGCGCCATCCTCCCGCGTGAAGACGTGCGCGATGTGCTGGTGGGCGCGGAAAGCATCGCCGCGTTGCCGCCCGGCGCCGTCGTCGGCACCAGCGCGCCGCGCCGCGCCGCGCAGCTCCTCCACGCCCGGCCGGACTGCAAGGTGGTGACCTTCCGCGGCAACGTCGCCACCCGCCTCGCCAAGCTGGCGGCGGGGGAGGCCGACGCGACGTTCCTGGCGCGGGCGGGCCTCGTGCGGCTCGGCGAAACGGGGACCGGCCACCCGCTCGCCGCCGAGGACTGGCTGCCCGCGCCCGCGCAGGCCGCGATCATGATCGAGTGCCGCGCCGACGACGAACGCACCCGCGCCTTCCTCGCTGCCGTGGACGACGCGCCCAGCCGCGCGCAAGTGCTCGCTGAACGGGCGCTGCTGGCGGGCCTCGGCGGCAATTGCCACAGCCCGATCGCGGTGCTGACCCGCAACGAGGGCGGCCATCTCGTCATGCGCGCCGCGCTCTACAGCCCCGATGGCGCCGAGCACGTCACCGGCGAGGCCCGCTTTCCCGCTGACGACGCGGAAGGTCCGGGGCGGCTGGCGGCAGACCTGCTCGCCCGCGCGGTTTCTACCATCACGGTGCATTTTGCCGGGGCGTGAACCCTTCATCGTTCCGGACTTGATCCGGGACCGCTGGCAGTCTTTAGGCGCATCCTCGCCGCGTGCGCCGCAAGGTGGGCCGGTCCCGGCTAGCGGTCCCGGATCAAGTCCGGGACGACGGATGCGATGATCCTGATCCTGCGCCCCGAGCCCGGCGCCTCCTCGACGCTGGCAGCAGCGCGTGAACGCGGGCTGGAGGCACTGGCCTTCCCGCTGTTCGCAGTGCGCCCCCTCGCATGGGAGCCGGTCGCGCGCGACGCCATCGACGCGCTCCTGCTCGGCAGCGCCAATGCGCTGCGCCATGGTGGGCCTCAGCTGGCGGCCTATCGCGGCCTGCCCGCCTACTGCGTCGGCGAAACCACGGCTCAGGCCGCGCGAGAGGCGGGCATGGAGGTCGCCGCCACCGGCCACGGCGGTCTGCAGAACCTGCTCGGCGTACTCCAGCCCGGACACCGCCGCCTGCTACGCCTCGCCGGGCGGGAACGCACTGCCCTCGACGTGCCGGGCGACATCGCGATCGTCACGCGCGAGGTCTACGCCAGCGAGGCCCTCCCCGCTTCGCCCGCGCTCATCGCGGCATTGGCCAGCCCCGCCCTCGCCCTGCTCCACTCCGGAGAGGCGGCCCTGCGGTTCGCACAAGTCTGCAACGATGCGAGAATCCCGCGCGGGCGAATTCGCCTCGCCGCGATCGGCCCGAGGGTCGCCGCGCGCGCCGGGGAAGGCTGGGCGCAAGTGCGCAGCGCCGCCCGGCCTGACGACGCCGCATTGCTGGCCTTGGCGCAGCAGATGTGCCAAGACACCGGCCCACGGACAGCAACCGCGACGACAAGGACTTGATGCAGGACATCCCTTCCGCCCCTCCCGGCGTTCCTCCGCAGCGCCGCTCGGCGGGCATGACGCTGTTCGTCGCGCTCATCGCCTTCGTGATCGGCGCCGGGCTCGTCGCCTGGCTGGCGACGCGCGGCTACCTGCCGACCCTGCTCGACGCCGCGAACACCGCGACGCTGACGGCGGCACCCGAACCCGGCCCCAGGCCTGCGCCGCCCGCCGCCCAGATGTCGCAGATCGCCACCGTCGAGGGGCGCCTTGCGATGATCGAGGATCGCATGTCGCGCATCGACCTTCAGACCAGCGCCGCCGCCGGCAACGCCGGGCGCGCCGAGGGCCTGCTGATCGCCTTCGCCGCCCGCCGCATGGTCGATCGCGGCGAGCCGCTCGGCTACCTTGCCGACCAATTGCGCCTGCGCTTCATGAACGCCCAGCCGCGCGCGGTGCAGACGCTGGTGGACTTCGCCGCCAACCCGGTCACCATCGACGCGCTGAGCGCCCGGCTGGAAGCGCTGTCGCCGGAACTGACGGTCAGCACCGCCAACCGCAGCCTGTGGGAGCGGACGCGGCAGGAGATCACCTCGCTCTTCGTGGTACGCCGCGATTCGGCCGCGCTGGCGAACCCGACCGCCCGCATCGAACGCGCCCGCCTGATGCTCACCGCCAAGCGCATCGATTCGGCCATCGGCGAGGTCGAGCGGCTTCCCGGCGCCGAAGCGGCCGATAACTGGATCGCCGATGCGCGCCGCTACGAAGCCGCGCAGAAGGCGCTCGACCTGCTGGAAACGACGGCAATGCTGGAGCCCAACCGGCTGCAGGATTCGACCGGGCATTCGGTCGACCAGCCCAGCCCGCTCGCGCCGACCGCGCCTGCGGAAGAACCCGCACCGGAGGCTTCGGAGGGGGCGTAAAAACCATCCGTCGTCCCGGACTTGATCCGGGACCGGTGGCGGTCTTTAGGCGCGAACTCGCTGCGCGCGCCGCAAGGTGGGTTGGTCCCGGCCAGCGGTCCCGGATCAAGTCCGGGACGACGGATATTCAGTTCTTGACCTGACAGCTCATCCCTGCGGCCTTCATGCCCGAGCACAAGGCCCGCGCCGCCGCGCCGTCGCCGGGGACGGCCTGTAGGCGGTAGACGGTGCCGATGTCCGCCTTGCCCTGAACCACGCGGTGACTCATGCTGCCGAGCGGTTCGTACTGCGTCTTGAGCGTGTTCCACCCGGCCTCCGCCGCCTCCTTAGAGGCATAGGCGCCGACCTGCACACCGACACCGCTGACCACCGGAGCGGCCACGGAAGCCTTGTCGGTCGGCTTGGCTTCGGCAGGCTCGGCAGTCGTGCGGAAGCCCGGCGCGGGCGTATCGTCGCTCTTGTCGATCTGGACGGGGCGCGACTGGCCCTCGGCCACCGCGAAGCTGGTGTCGCCGGTGCCCTCGACGACTTCGCCACCGGGGTTGTCGGGCTTGACCTTGTAAGGGGCCTTGGGCGCGGCGATCACGCCGCCGTCTGCGACCAGCGGCTGCTCGGGACGGCTCTTGATCGCCCAGATCACGCCGCCGCCGATGACCACCAGCGCGACGAGGCCGAGCGCGCCCAGCAGCACACCCTGCCCGATGCCGGAGCGCTCTTCCTCATAACCCTCGTCGTCGCCTTCCAGCCAGGGGAGGCGCACGTCCTCCTCCAGCTGCAACTGCTGCGCGGTGGCGCCGAACGCGGCCGAGGCGGACGCATCGCCGTCCTCCTCGAAGTAGGGGCTGCCCTGCTTGCCCGAGCCGAACACCGGGTTCTTCTTCTCCGGTTTCGGGAAATAGCCGTCGTCAGCGCCTGCCATGGATCACATTTCCTCCACCGCCTCGACGCCCAGCAGCGCGAGACCATTGCGGACAAGCTGCCCGATCTGGGACGCGAGGAAAAGCCGCGCGCCCGTGAGGTTCGCATCCTGCGCGTTAACAAACCGCTTTTCCACCCTGTCGTTGCCGAGGTTCCAGTAGCCATGGAACGCTGCTGCGACGTCGCCGAGGTAGAAGGCGATGCGGTGCGGCTCGCGGGCGGCAGCGGCCGCCTCGACGATGCGGGGGAACTGCGCGGCCAGCTTGACCAGTTCCAGTTCCTCGTCGCCCAGCAGTTCGACGTGCTCGCCCGAGGGGGTGAAGCCGCCCTCGGCCAGCCCCTTGCGCAGCGTCGAGTGGACGCGGGCATTGGCGTACTGAACGTAGAAGACGGGGTTGTCCTTGCTGGCTTCGACGACCTTGGCGAAGTCGAAGTCCATCTGCGCCTCGGGCTTGCGGGTCAGCATGGTGAAGCGCACCACGTCCTTGCCCACTTCGGTCACGACTTCGGCCAGCGTGACGAAGTTGCCCGAACGCTTGGACATCTTCACCGGCTCGCCGTCGCGCAGCAACTGGACCATCTGGACCAGCTTGATCTCGAACGGGGTCGGCTCGCCATCCGCGCCGGTCATGGCGGCGACGGCGGCCTTGATGCGCTTGACGGTGCCCGCATGGTCCGCACCCCAGATATCGACGAGGGCGTCGGCGCTCTGGGCCTTCTGGAAGTGATAGGCGAGGTCGGCGCCGAAGTACGTCCAGGTGCCGTCCGACTTCTTGATAGGGCGGTCCTGATCGTCGCCGAACGCGGTGGACTTGAACAGCGGCAGTTCGACCGCTTCCCAGTCCTCCAGCGTCTTGCCCTTGGGCGCTTCGAGCACGCCGTCGTAGACGAGGCCCTTGGCGCGCAGCCAGGCTTCGGCCTCGTCGGGCTTGCCGCTGGCCTGCAGTTCCGCCTCCGACGAGAACAGGTCATGGTGGATGCCGAGGAGCGCGAGGTCGTCCTTGATCATCACCAGCATCGCGGCGACGGCCTTCTTCTGGAACAGCGCGAGCCATTCCGATTCGGGCGCGGCGGCGTACGTCTCGCCGAACTCGGCGGCGAGCTGCTGGCCTACCGGCACCAGGTATTCGCCCGGATAGAGCCCCTCGGGGATCGCGCCGACGTCGTGCCCGAGCGCCTCGCGGTAGCGCACGTGCGCCGAGCGGGCGAGCACCTGCACCTGCCCGCCGGCATCGTTGACGTAGTATTCCTTGGTGACCTTGTGGCCCGCGAACTCCAGCAGCGTCGCCAGCGCATCGCCGACGACCGCGCCGCGGCAGTGGCCCATGTGCATCGGCCCGGTGGGGTTGGCCGAGACGTATTCGACGTTCACCGTCGTCCCGCCGCCCATCGTCGAGCGGCCGTAATCCGCGCCGAGATCGGCGATCGCGCGCAGTTCGGCCAGCCACGTGGCGGAAGAGAGGCGCAGGTTGATGAAGCCCGGCCCTGCGATCTCGGCAGACGTCACCGAATCGAGCTTCGACAGTTCCGCCACCAGCGCCTCGGCCAGGTCGCGCGGCTTCAGGCCGGCGGGCTTGGCCAGCACCATCGCGGCGTTGGTCGAGAGGTCGCCGTGGGAGGGATCGCGCGGCGGCTCGACCGTGATCGCGCCTCGCTTGAGGCCGCCCGGCAGCGTGCCCGCTGCTTCCAGCGCATCGAGCGCGGCGGAAAGGTGGCCTGCGAAGGCGGCGTAAAGGGTCTGCGTAGTGCTCATGACGCGCGCGGATAGCCCAAGTATGGAAGAAGGGAAACAGGGCGCTGCAAGGTGACAGGTTTACACCGTTGACACGGTCCAGAGGGGAAAGGTGTCACCTTGGGCCGGAAAGTGTCACCTTGCGGGGGTAAGGTGACACATTTTGCGGCGAATGTGTCACCTTGTGAGCGGGATGTGTCACCTTGCGGTGT
>NZ_ALVC01000164.1:0-15133 GCF_000293195.2 Sphingomonas sp. LH128 | reverse complement strand
AGCCGCCGTCGGGGATCTTGGTGGCGTTGGCGGCGAAGTAGGCGCCATCGACCACGAAGAACGTGACGATCACCGGGATCGCCAGGGCCTTGTGCCATTTCCACACGACCAGCAGCATCACCGCCATCAGGCAGGTGTCGATCAGCATCGCCCCGGTCACCGCGATGCCGTAGGCCGAGGCGAGGTTCGACGAGTTCTGGAACACCAGGACCAGCACGATCACGCCGGTCATCAGCGCCCAGTTGACGAAGGGGATGTAGATCTGGCCCGCCTCGTGCTCGCTGGTGTGGCGGGTCGAGAGCCGCGGGATGAAGCCCAGCTGCATCGCCTGATGGGTGATCGAGAACGCGCCCGAGATCACCGCCTGGCTGGCGATGAAGGTGGCGCAGGTCGCGAGGATCACCAGCGGCAGGCGCAGCGATTCGGGCGCGAGGTTGAAGAACGGATTCTCCATTGCAACGGCCGCCTGCGCGTCGTCGAGACCCAGGATCATCGCCGCCTGCCCGAAGTAGTTGATGAGCAGGCAGGGCATCACGAAAGCGAACCACGAAAGGCGCAGCGGGCCGCGCCCGAAGTGCCCCATGTCCGCATAGAGCGCTTCCGCCCCCGTCACCGCCAGCACCACCGAGCCGAGCGCCAGGAAGCCGAGGATCTTGTCGGTCAGGAAGAACTGGATCGCGTACCACGGGTTCAGCGCCACCAGCACCTCGGGCATCTGAACCAGATGGTAGATGCCCAGCACCGCGAGCACGGTGAAGTAGGTCACCATGACCGGCGCGAACAGCGCGCCGATCTTGGCGGTGCCGCTCTTCTGGATGACGAACAGCGCGATCAGCAGCACCAGCGCGATCGGCAGCACGAAGGGCGCGAGGTCCGACTGGACGACGGTGAGGCCCTCGACCGCCGAGAGCACCGAAACCGCCGGGGTAATCATCGAATCGCCGTAGAACAGCGAGGTCGCGAAGACGCCGAGCAGTACCACCAGCGGCCCGTAGCCGGACTTGCGGATCGCGCCCGAGATCAACGCAACGAGCGCGAGGCTGCCGCCCTGCCCCTTGTTGTCCGCGCGCATCAGCACGCCGACGTACTGCACCGACACCACCAGCGTCATCGACCAGAAGATCAGGCTGACGACGCCGAGTACGTGCAGTTCGTCGATCGCCAACGGATGCGGGCCGACGAAGGTTTCGCGGAAGGCATAGAGGGGGCTGGTGCCGATGTCGCCGAAGACGACGCCGACCGCGCCAAGCGCGAGCTTGGTGATATTGCCCGAGCCCTGGCCGTGATGGCCGCCCGAACTGTGAGACTCACCCGCCGTCGAAGGAACGTAAGGTGTGTCTGCTGGAGAATCACTCATTCATGCGTCCTGTAATGGACTCGCAGACACGCTAGAGCGGCTGCGGCAGGCTTGCGCCGTTAGCAGCATGAATGGGGCCAAGCAACGATACTTACAATCCCCGCGCCCGGCGGCAATGTTCCGTTCAGGGATTGGCCGGGCCGGGCTGAACGGGCGCCGATTCGGTCGGGGCCTGACCGTTTTGCGCCGCGATCGCGGCGTCGAGGCGCATCAGTTGCTGGGCGAGCGGCAGGCGCCATGGCGCATCCTCGGGTGCGGTCTTCACAACATCCACCCACAAGGCACGCGCCTCGGCGAGTTTCCCCTCGCGCGCATAGGCGAGGCCGAGGAAGAATCGTGCGCCCGGCGCATCCGGCTCCGCGTCGATCGCACGCTGGTAGGCGTAGAGCGCGGGCGGCGTCAGCATGTTGTCTGCGTGGGCGACCAGCGAATTGGCCAGCGCCAGCCAGGCGTCGGCGTTCTTGGGGTCATCCTCGATCGCCCCGCGAAGGACTTCGGCGGCATCGGCATACTGACCGTTGCGAGCGAGGCCATCGGCGATCACCACCCAGCGGTTGTTGGTCGGGATGCCGCTATTGGTGACCTTGGCGCGGCCTTCGACAAGCGCGGCGGGGTCGGCGGACACGGACTCGGCCGAATCCTTCGGCGCTCCTGCCAAGCTCGGGGAGCCCTGCGTCACGTATCCCGCGATGCCGAGCAGCAGCGCCGAAGCCACCGCCTCGCGGCATCCGCGCGGCACCTTGAATACGAAAAGCAGCACCGCCAGCACGAGGACGGCCAGGCCGATCACGAAAACCCAGGTCACTGCCCGGCTCCTTTTGCGGAAAAGCGGCGCCGCAGCAGCAGGAAGGCGATGAGGAGCAGCACGCCCGGCACCGCAAACAGCGGCCAGGTCAGGCCGGTGAGCTGCGGTGCATAGCTGACGTAGTCGCCGTAGCGCTCGATTAGCCAGGCGCGGATCTGCTCGGGAGTCTCGCCCGCCTTGATCCGCTCACGCACCAGCGAGCGCATCGAACCCGCGATCGGCGCGTCCGAATCCGCAATCGACTGGCCCTGGCACTGAAGGCAGCGCAGGGTCTCCATGAGATCCTGCGCCTTGGTTTCCTGCGCCGGATCATCGAGCTGTCGGTAGGCGTAAGGCGCAGTGGACTGCTCCTCCTGCGCGAACACGGGAGCCGCGAGAGCAAGTGCAACGAGAGCGATGAGGCGCTTCACTGGCCCGCCTCCTTCAGCTTCTCGAGCAGCAGCCCGAGGTGCTCGGGCCGGATTTCGCCGATGTGCTGGTAGACGATCGTGCCCCTGCCATCGACCACGTAAGTCTCCGGAACGCCGGACGAGCCGAGCGCCAGTTGCACTTTCCCGTCATCGTCCGCGCCGATGCGCTGGAACGGGTCACCGTTCGTTTGAAGGAAGCCCTGCAGGTTCTCGGTCGTGTCGCGCACCGAGATGCCTTCGATAGGAACCCCGGCCTTGGCCAGCGCTCCGAGTTGCGGCGCCTCGACGCGGCAGGGAATGCACCAGCTGGCGAACACGTTGACGAGGTGCGGCTTGCCGTTGGCGAGCACCTTGCTGTCGAGGCCGGGCCGCCCCGGCAAGGCGGCAGGCAGATCGAACTGCGGCATCGACTTACCGACGAGCGCGGAGGCGACATTGCGGTCCGCCGGGCGATAGAGCCCGACGATCACCAGCGCCACGAAGCCGAGGAACAGCGCCAGCGGCAGCCAGATCGCCCAACGAGGCGCTTTTGCGGGTAAATCGCTCATCGTCCCTGCTTCTCGCGCCGATAGGCGATCTTGTCCTTGGCCACGATCCGCCGCACGTCGGCCGCCACCCGGCCCAGCAGCGCCAGCAGGCCGCCCAGCGCGATCAGCAGACCGCCGATCCAGATCAGCGGCGCGAAAGGCTTCCACCACAAGCGCAGTTGCCAGCGCGATTGCTTCTCGCCATCGACCTTGGGCGCCTCGCCGCCGAGCACGGCGTAAAGCTGGCCATTCCAGCGCGTCAGCAGCGCCGATTCGCTAGTCTGCTGCGGCGGCGCCCAGAAGCTGCGCGACTGCGGGAGCATGCGTGTCACCTTACCGTCGATACCGTAGCGCACCAGCAGGCGCGCCTCCATCGCCGTCCAGTTCGGCCCGGCGACGGGCTCGACGGTGTCGAGCTTGACGCCCCATGGCCCGACTTGCGTGACCTCGCCCATGCGCACGGCGACCAGCTTCTCGACCGAGAAGGCGCTCTCGCTGCTCATGCCAAACAGAGCGACGGCAATGCCGAAGTGCGCGACGACCATGCCCCAGATCGGCAGCGGTGTGCGGCGCAGGTTGCGGCCCTTGAGCGGCAGCAGGCTGGCCCAGCCGAGCCCGACCGAGAGCGCAAGACCGATCCAGGGCAGCAGCGCGACACCGCCCAGAACCAGCACGCCGATCCCGCCCGCGACGACCAGCATCGCGGGGATCACCAGCCCGCGGCCGACGCGCCCGAACTTGTCCCGCCGCCAGCGCAGCAGCGGCCCGACCATGAGCACGACCAGCATAGGCACCGCGAACAGCGCGCTCATCGCATTGAAGTATGGCGGCCCGACCGAGACCTTGGCTCCCATCGCCTCTGCGAACAGCGGGTAAAGCGTGCCGAACAGCACGATGCCCAGGATCGCCGAGAGCATAACGTTGTTCACCACCAGCGCGCCCTCGCGGCTGACGAAGGCGAAGCGCTCGCCCTCGGTCACCGTCGCGGCGCGCAAGCCGAACAGCACCAGCGCGCCGCCGATGTAGATCGCCAGCAGCGCGAGGATGAACGTGCCGCGCTGCGGATCGACGGCAAAGGCATGCACGCTCGTCAGGATGCCCGAGCGCACCAGGAACGTGCCGATCATCGACATCGAGAACGCAACCACGCCCAGCATGATCGTCCAGGCGCGCAGTGCATTGCGCGCCGCCAGCACGCCGCACGAATGGAGCAGTGCCGTCGCCGCCAGCCAGGGCATCAGCGAGGCGTTCTCGACCGGGTCCCAGAACCACCAGCCGCCCCAGCCCAGTTCGTAATAGGCCCAGTACGAACCGGCGGTGATGCCCACGGTGAGGAATATCCACGCGCCCAGTACCCACGGGCGCATCGCCTTGGCGAACGCCGGGCCGACCTCACGCGTCACCAGCGCGCCGATGGCGAAACTGAACGCGATCGAGAGCCCCACATAGCCCAGGTAGAGCGTCGGCGGATGGAACGCGAGGCCAAGGTCCTGCAGCAGCGGGTTGAGCCCGTTACCCTCCATCGGCACCGGCGAAAGCCGCTCGAACGGGTTGGAGGCGAGCAGCAGGAAGGCATAGAAGCCAAGGCTCACGAAAGCCTGCCCGGCCAGCGTCGCCAGCATGGTGCGTTCCGGCAAGCGCTTTTCGACGAGCGCCACGAAGGCGCCGCCCAGCCCCATGACCGTCACCCACAAGAGCATCGAGCCCTCGTGGTTGCCCCAGGCGCCGGCGATCTTGAACACCAGCGGCTTCATCGAATGCGAATTGAGCGCGACCAGCTTCACCGACAGATCGGTGACCGAAAAGACGTAGATGAGACAGGCGAAGGCCAGCAGCGCCAGCCCGCCCTGCACCACCGCCACGGGGCGCACCGCACCGCCGAGCACGGCGCCGCGCTCTGTCAGCCCCAGCGCACCGGAAACGAGTTGCAGCGCCGCCAGCGCCGCCGCCAGCCAGAGGGCGGCAAGACCTAGTTCAGCGATCATTTGGGTTCAGCGATCATTTGGTTTCTTGCATGACCTTCTGGGCCTGTTCCCTGGACATGTCCTGCATCTCGCGGGGCACGTAGTTCTCGTCATGCTTGGCGAGGAGGTTGTCGGCGACGAATGTGCCGTCCGTGCCCATCTTGCCCTCGGCGACGACGCCGGATCCCTCGACGAACAGCGAGGGCACGATGCCCTTGAAGGTCACCGGCACGCGTGCCTTGCCGTCCTGCACGGCGAAATTGATCGTCACTCCGTCCGCCGCCGTCTTGAGCGAGCCCTTCTCGACCATGCCGCCAAGGCGCACGGCGCGGCCGGGCTCGGGCGGCCTGGCGACGATCTCGCTCGGCACGTAGAAGTAGCTCGCCTGATTGCGCAGCGCCCATGCGGCGAGCAACGCCGCCCCGATGAGCACGACCAGCGCGACGATCAGCAGCACGAGGCGCTGGTGCTTGGCCTTGATCGGGCTCTTGGCGACCGTCGCCATCAGCGGTTCCTCGCCGAATCACGGCGCTTTTCTGCGCGGCGCATCGAAAGCAGCGCCCATGCGACCATCGCCAGCGTCGCGCCGACGCCGACCACATAGGCCGCGACCACGAAGGTCCATGGGTCCATCGCCTCACGCATCAGAACGCCTCCACTTCGGCACGCGCTTTCCTGCGCAGCCGCGCCTCGGCCTGCTGCTCGGCCAGGATCGCACGCATCCGCGCCAGCACGACGCCTGCGAAGATCAGCGTGAAACCGAGCATCGCGGCAAGCAGCGGCACCAGAAAATCGCCCGACATCGCGGACTTGCCCACGGTGATGCTCGGCGGCTGGTGCTGGCTGTTCCACCAGATCACCGAGTAATGAATGATCGGCACGTTCACCGCGCCGACGAGCCCGAAGATGGCGGGCGCGCGATTCTGGCCGCCGTCCGCAGCCTCGCTCGCCTGCGACAGCGCCATCCACCCGAAGTAGAGGAACAGAAGCACCAGCATCGAGGTCAGCCGTCCGTCCCATACCCACCATGTCCCCCACGCAGGACGCCCCCACAGCGAACCTGTAAGTAAGCAGACGGCGGTAAAAACCGCGCCCGGCACCGCGCAGGCCTTCGCCGCGATGGCCGCGAGCGGATGACGCCAAACGAGTTCGGTGAAGCTCGCGCCCGCGATGCCCATCCACCCGGCCATGCCCAGCCAGGCGGCGGGCACGTGGAGATAGACGATGCGCACCGTCTCTCCCTGCAGGCGCTCGGCAGGGGCGACGAACAGCCCCCAGCCCAGCGCCGCGAAGGCGACGACCAGTCCCGTGCCCATGCACAGGGGCATCAGCCAGCGGGCGATGCGCAGAAAACGGGCGGGGTTGGCAAAGCCGTGCATGACAGGCGCGCTTCTATAGTGCGTGTTGAAAGGAGCAAGTGACTCAGATCAAAGCACAGCGCTTTTCATGCGCCAATCGGGCATTGGTATCATGATGCCGCTATGAGCATCACACTGTGGTAAAAGGGAGAAAATGGGGCGATCGATGGGGTTCGAACCCACGACCTCCGGTACCACAAACCGGCGCTCTAACCAACTGAGCTACGATCGCCACAGGCGCACTCGAGAGGCGCCGCGTCCGGCATCGAACGCTGCTGCATCCGGTGCGGAGCGCGCCTTTTGCACAGCGCGCGGATTCTTGCAAAGCAAAAATGCGGAGAGGCGAAATTTACCTGCCCGGTACCTTGCACGCGATTTTCCTGCGCCCTGCCCGTGGCTAAGGTCGGCGCATGGACGAACCCGGCGAATCATCGGCTGCAAGACTGCTATCCCACCCCGGCGTTCAGCGCTTCCCATCTTCTCGGCTCGACCTGTTCATCCTGCGCGAGTTCCTTAGCGCCGAGCGCTGCGCGCAGTTGGTCGATCTGATCGAGACCAACAACCGCCCCTCGACCATCGCCGACTACAACGGAGACGATGCGTTCCGCACCAGTTCGACCTGCGACCTGTCACGCGACTATCCGGTGGTCGACGAACTGGCGCAGGCGCTGTCCCGCCTTTCCGGCATCGACCTTGCTCATGCGGAACCGCTGCAGGGACAGCGCTATGAAGTCGGGCAGGAGTTCAAGGCACACACCGATTATTTCGAGCCCGACAGCGCCGATTTCGAGAAATACTGCAAGGTTCCCGGCCAGCGGACCTGGACCTTCATGATCTACCTGAACGACGTCGAGGCCGGAGGCGCGACTCGCTTCAAGGTCATCGACAAGATGATCCAGCCCGAGACCGGCAAGCTCATCGGCTGGAACAACCGCCGCGCCGACGGCAGTTGTAACGCGGCGACGCTTCATCACGCGATGAAGGTGCGCAAGGGCCGCAAGTACGTCATCACGCAATGGTATCGCGAGCGCCCCTGGGGCTGAACCGATGGGGCTTCGACAAGCTCAGCCTGAGCGGATTTGAGAAGTTCTCTCTATTCCGCTCAGGCTGAGCTTGTCGAAGCCCCATCGGCAAAAGCCATCAGCAGCCGCCCCGGGATGAGCCCGGGACGGCTGGCAGCCCGGCTTACTTGGCCGCAGCGATCACCGCGCAAGCGATGCGCCCGCCGGCATTACCCGAAGGCTGGCTGGTGTAGTCGTCCACGCCTGCATGGATCACCAGCGCCGAACCGTCCGCGTCGAGCAGCGACTTCGGCCCCGGCGAGAGCGTCACGCCGGAATTCAGCACCTGCGTCTTGAGCAGGCCGTCCGCGCCGACATTCTGATTCGGCATGTCACCGCCATGCGGCCCCGTAGCGACCATATAGCCGTGCTGGTGATCGCCGCCGGTGAAGTGGCCGCCCGAACTGTCGAACTTGGTCGCGGTGTCGCACACGCCCTTCTGGTGGAAGTGGAAGCCGTGCTCACCCGCCGGAATGCCCTTGGCCTCGGCGCTGACGAGGACGCCTGCCGGGGTCTCCTGCAGCATGACCATGCCGATGGTCTTGCCGTCCAGCCCAATCAGATCGGCGTGGATCATCGGCGCGGCGGCCGCCGTCGTTGCGGAATGGCCGGCATGCTCGTCAGCTGCGCTGGCCGCGCCGGCGAGCGAGAGCAGGACCGCCGAGGCGGCGAGGATGCGGGAGGATCGCTTCATATCGTATCTCCGGTCTTTCGGGCTGGATGGCTGCGAAACGCAGCCGCACGCATGGACGTTCCCCCGCCCCGCGTGGACATTCACGACCCTAAAGCCCTGCACATGAAAGGCAATCGCAACTGGCAATGAAATTTTGCACGCTATGCGGACAACAAAAAAAAGGCGGCCCCAGGGACCGCCTTCTTCGTGAAGCTGATGTTCGGAGCCTGAAGCCCCGCCCAATCAGTTCTTCTTGAGCGTGAGACCGCCGAAACGCTTGTTGAACTGGGCCACGCGGCCACCGTCCTGAAGCTGGGCCTTGCCGCCGGTCCATGCCGGGTGCGAGGTCGGATCGATGTCCAGAACCAGCGTGTCGCCTTCCTTGCCCCAGGTCGAGCGGGTCTGGAAGGTGCTGCCGTCGGTCATCTGCACCGTGATGGTGTGGTAGTCGGGATGCGTATCGGCCTTCATGGGTCTATCTCTTTCGCATGTGGCCGGTTCCGACCGGCCTGGCTTGGAAAGCGGCGCGCTTACAGCGAAGCGGGCCGAAATGCAAGGGTGAAGAAGCCCACCCCTGCCCCTCCCGCAAGCGAGAGGGGAATGAGAGGTCCCCGCCAACACAGCCCTCCCGCTTGCGGGAGGGCCGGAAGCCTTGGCAGCTTGCTGCCTAGCCGGACGGGGTGGGCAGCAGCCTCAGGCGTCCGCGATCATCGCCGTGAAGTTGACCTCGCAGGTCACCTTGTCATCAACGGAAGCCTTGCCCCAGAACTTGCACACGCGTGAACGCTTCTGGACGAAGCCGGTGCGCAGTGTCAGCAGGTGCCCCGGGGTCACGGGGGCGCGGAACTTCGCGTCCTCGATCGCCATGAAATACACCAGCTTGCCGGTCCCGGCGAGGCCGAGGGTCTCGATCGCGAGGATGCCCGCAGCCTGCGCCAGCGCCTCGATCTGGAGGACGCCGGGCATGATCGGTCGGCCGGGGAAGTGCCCCTGGAAGAAGTCCTCGTTGAAGCTCACCGCCTTGACCGCCTCGATCTCCTCCTCGGAGATCGAGACCACGCGGTCGACGAGCAGCATCGGGTAGCGGTGCGGAAGCGCCGCCAGGATCTTCGCGGTGTCGTACACGACTTCGGCCTTATCGCTCATGCCCGTGACGTCCGATCAGCGGCCCGAGGGCTGCGTCGCCGGCGCGGCGCCGGCCGGAGCCTGGCCCTGCGCGGCAGCCTGCTGCGCACGCTGTTCACGAACCTGGCGCGGCTCCCAACCGGCGGGCGGAACCAACTGCGCCGAGGGGATCGACGTGTTCAGCTCGTTCAGGATGTCCTGGTTGAGGTTATAGGCGCCGCCGTTGACCGCGAGAATCGCGTCGGGCGAGATCAGGATCGACACGCCCTTCTTGGTCATCGCTGCCTTGACCGCATCGTTCAGCTTGTCTTCGATCTGCTCGTTGACGTAGGCCTGCGACAGGCCGACCGGCTGCAGGATGCGCTGGAGTTCGGCCTTGCCGTTCTCCTGGATCTGCTGGATCGAACCGGCCTGCTGCTCAAGCGCGGCCTGCGTGACCTTGCCGCCCTGACGGTCGGCGTTGAACTTGTCGATCAGCGGCTTGATCTGGGCGTTGAGCGCGTTCTGACGGATCTGCGCCTGGTCGAACTGCGCCTTGAATGTGGTCTGGCGCTGCGTCTCGGCGGTCTTGAACGCGTTCGAGTTGGCGATCACCGCATCGAAGCTGGCAACGCCGAGCCCCTGCACGATGGTGCCGCCGGTTGCGGGGGCGGCGGCGGCCGGAGCGGGCTTGGCAGCCAGCGCGGGCTGCGCCGAGACGGCGGCGAACGCGAGGCCGGCAGCCAGCGCGATGGTCTTGTTCTTGGTAATCATCAGAACTGGGTTCCCACGTTGAAGTTGAATGCCTTGGGATCGTCGCCGTACTGCTTGAGCAGAACGCGCGAGAAGTCGATGCGGAACGGACCGAAAGGCGAGTTCCAGTTCACGCCGATGCCGATGGCGACACGCGGCTTCCAGGTATCGCCGACGAATTCCTCGGCGAACCTGTACTGATATTGGGCCTGACCATCCACGAGATACGGAGTGCTCGTCACAGTCGTCGTCTGATTGCCACTGGCATCGAGGTATAGCTGGTTACAGCCCGGGTTACACTGTGTGAGCGCCGGCGTCTTGACGCTCCACACCGCACCGACGTCAGCGAAGATCGACGGGCGCAAGCCCATCTCACGCGCACCCGAACCCAGCGGAATTTCCATCTCCGCACGACCCATGTAGTAGTAGTTGCCGCCCAGAGCGTCGTCGGTCCAGTTGCTGCGGTCGGTCGAGACGCTGCCGTCCGTGTTCAGCTGCTTGCGCAGCACGCGCGGGCCGACGCCGCGGATGGCGAAGCCGCGGAACTGCGGCTGACCGAGGTAGAAGCGGTCGGTCAGGCGGATATCCTGACCCGAAAGGCCCTTGATCACGCCACCTTCCCCCGAAAGCGAGAAGATGAAGCCGTGGCCCATGTTGAAGAACTTCGACGCATTGCCGCGAACTCGAGCATACTTCACGTCGCCGCCGAGCCCTGCGAAATCGACGTTGATCGACGCCGTGGTGCCACGCGTCGGACGGACGCGATTGTCGAGCGTATCGTAGATCAGAGAGGCGCCAACGATCGAACTGAGGCGCTTCCCGATCGCGTCACACAAGTAACGCCCGGCGATTAGCGGACTGCACTGCCCGTTCGCGTCGTAATATTCGCTACCGAGGCTAACGTCATCGTAGTTGAGCGTATAGCTGCCCACCGCAGTCAGATACTCGGTCAGCGGCACACCCGCACGGACATTGAAGCCGGTAGTCGACTGCGAGTACGTGGTATTACGATTGGTGTTATAGTAGTTGAAGCTGTTGTAGTCGCGGCGGTAGATATTGACGCCGAGCGACACGTTCTTGTCAAACAGGTAAGGCTCGACGAAGCTCGCCTCGACGCTCTTCGAATAGCGCGAGATGCTGCCCGACAAGCCCACCGTCTGGCCACGACCGCGGAAGTTGCGCTGGCGGATCGATGCCTGGAAGATGAAGCTCTCAAGGCTGGAGAAACCTGCCGAAAGCTGGAGTTCGCCGGTCGGCTTCTCCTCGACGTTGGCTTCCAGCAGGATGCGATCGTCGGCGCTGCCGGGCTTCTGCTCGACCTCGAACTTCTCCTGGAAGTAGCCGAGCGACTTGATGCGATTGGTCGAACGCTTGACCTGCAGCGAATTGAACGCGTCGCCTTCCGCGAGGCGGAACTCGCGGCGCACGACCTTGTCCTGGGTCAGCGTGTTGCCGTTGATGTCGATCTTCTCGACATAGACGCGCGGCGCCTCCTGGATCACGAAGGTCAGCCCCATGGTGAGGTTTTCCTTGTCGCGATCGTACTGCGGGCGGACGTCGGCAAAGGCGTAGCCGAAGGCACCGGCAGTCTCGTTCAGACTGTCGATCGTGTCCTCGACCTGCTTGGCGTTGTACCAGTCGCCCTTGTGCATCGGCAGGCGCGACGCCATCTTCTCGCCGTCGAAGTCGCGCAGTTGGCTTTCGACCTTCACGTCGCCGAACTTGTAGCGCTTCCCTTCCTCCACCACGTACGTGATGATGAAGTCCTTCTTGTCCGGCGTCAGTTCGGCCACCGCCGAGACGACGCGGAAGTCGGCATAGCCCTGCGTCAGATAGAACTGGCGCAGCTTCTGCTGGTCGAAGGCCATGCGATCGGGGTCGTAGCTGGTGCCCGAGCTGAACAGACGGGTGAAGCGCGCCTGCTTGGTCACCATCTGGCCGCGCAGTTCGCCGGCCGAGAAGTGCTCGTTGCCGATGATGTTGATCTGGCGGACCTTGGACTTGTCGCCCTCGGTGATCTCGAAGACGATGTCGACGCGGTTCTGGTCGAGCGAGACCATCTTCGGCTCGACGGTCGCGGCGTAGCGCCCTTGGCGCTTGTACAGCTCGATGATGCGGGCGACGTCGGCGCGAATCTTGGAACGGGTGAAGATCTGGCGCGGCGCGACCTTGATCTCGGGAAGGATCTTGTCGTCCTTGATGCGCTTGTTGCCTTCAAGGATGATGCGGTTGACGACCGGGTTCTCCTGAACCGTGATCGTCACCACGCCGTTGTCGAACGCAACCTGCGCGTCCTTGAACAGTTCGGTGCCGTAGAGGTCCTTCAGCGCGGCGTCGGCGGAAACCTTGGTGTAGTTCTGGCCGACGCGCATCTTGATGTAGGACAGGACCGTCTGCGCCTCCAGACGCTCGGCGCCCTTCACCACGATGGTCTGGATCGGCTGGCCTTCCTCGACCGGCGCCACCACGGCCGGGGCCGGAGCGGCGGGAGCGGCAGGAACCGGCGCACGCTTGCCGGCCTTTGCAGCTTGCGCGGAAGCCTCCATGGGCATCCCCGCGAGAATGGTGGTCCCGAGGAGCACTGCTGCAACTTGCGAGCCCCAGAGGCCTCGGGCGCTGCGCGCTCCAGTGCCGCGAACCATTTCCCGTCCGATCATTCTACGCAAAATCCCGTATTCGCTTTCGCGATGAAAAACAGACCACCGGCGGGAGCGCACCCAGACCCGCAGGCAATCGCAGCCATCTGCCCGATGGAGCCGGTCCAATCAAGCAGACAAAACCCGGCAACATTGTGATCGCTCGTGAATCCCTCCAGGCTATCCCCCGAAAATAGGGAGAGAGGCCAGGTCATTGACCGTGACGAAGACCATCAGCGCCAGCACCAGCGCCACACCCGTCTTTATCGCCCATTCCTGACTGCGTGCACCCAGGGGTCTGCGCCGGACCAGTTCAGCCGCGTAGAAAGCCAGATGTCCGCCGTCGAGGCCAGGAATTGGCAGGAGGTTGATGAATGCCAAGTTAATCGAGATCAGGGCGGCGAACTCCACGAAGGCTTCCCAGCCCAGCGTGAAAGTCTGCCCTGAATACTGCGCGATCTTGATCGGACCGCCCAGTTCGCGGACAGATCGGTCGCCCGTGAAGATCTGGGTTATGCCGGTCACCATGTTGCCCATGGCGCGGAAGCTCTGCTGGAATCCGAGAGCGACGGCATCGACCGGGCCGACCTGCTCGAAGCGGCCTGCGCGTACGCCGATCTGGCCGACCTTCTGCGGCTTGCCCTGTGCGTCAGGGATCGAGCCTTCGGTCACCTTGACCGAGAAAGTGCGGACTTCGTCTCCGCGCCGCACCGAGAGATCGACACTGCGCCCCGCCTGCGGGCGGATGAGTTCGGGGATGTCCTCGAAGCTGGTGATTGCGGCGCCGTTCACCGCGACGATGCGGTCGCCCACCTTGAGCCCGGCGTCCTCAGCCGGCGAATCGCCGTAGAAGCCGCCGACGACGGGCGGCATCATCCGCACGCCGATGTCGCCGATCTTCGCCTTGTTACCGAACTGGTCGCTGAACTCCTGCGTCGCCAGCTTCACCGGAAGGACAAGCGTGCGCCCTGCCCGCTCCACCGCGATCGGCAGCGTCTTGCCGGGGAAATACGCAACGCGGCCCGGCACGTCGGTCGCTCCGTCAACCTTGTCACCGTCAATCGCGACGATGCGGTCGCCGACGCGCATACCCGCCGCCTGCGCGGGCGAGTTGGCGGTAAAGCCGCTGATCTCCGCATCGTTGACGACGCGGCCGTAGATCGAGAAAAACCCGGCGAAGATCGCGACGCACAGCAGCAGATTGGTCAGCGGTCCAGCGAATACGATCAGCGCGCGCTGCCACAGCGGCTTGGAATGGAAGGTCTGCGCCCGCTCACGCGGGGAAAGGCCTACGTCGTCGGGCTTCGGCGCGCTCGTCGGGTTCATGTCGCCCGCGAACTGGACGTAGCCGCCGAGAGGCAGCGCCGAGAGCTTCCAGCGGGTGCCGCGCTTGTCGGTCCAGCCCGCGAGTTCCTTGCCGAAACCGATGGAAAAAGCGTCCGCCTTCACGCCGAACAGGCGGCCGACGAGATAGTGCCCCAGTTCATGGATCAGGACCAGTGGCCCCAGAACCAGGAGGAAGGCGAAGATCGTCGTCAGAATTCCTGGTGAACCGGTCAAGCTATGCCTCTCTTCAGGTGCTGGTCACGAGTACGCGCGCCCTCGCCCGGGCCTCCGTGTCCACTTCGAGGACGTCGGAGAGGCTGCCGGGCGGCGGCGGCGCATATGAGCCTAGCACGTCTTCCACTTGTGCAGAGATACGCGTGAACGAAATCTGACCGCCAAGGAACGCAGCAACGGCGATTTCGTTCGCGGCGTTGAGTACGGCGGGGATCGCCCCGCCCGCCTGCGCCGCCTCGCGCGCCAGGCGGGTGGCGGGAAAGCGCACTTCATCGGGCTTGCGGAAGGTCAGTTCGCCGATCTCGGCAAGGTCGAGCGGGGCGCAGGGCGTGTCCATGCGCGCGGGCCAGGCCAGCGCAGAGGCGATCGGCACGCGCATGTCCGAAGGGCCGAGCTGCGCCAGTGTCGAGCCGTCGCGGTATTCGACCATCGAATGCACCACCGACTGCGGGTGGACGATGATCCGCAGCTTATCGAGGCCAACGGGGAACAGGTGGTAGGCTTCGATCAGTTCGAGGCCCTTGTTGAACATCGTCGCCGAATCGACGCTGATCTTCGCGCCCATGTCCCAGTTGGGATGGCGTACCGCCTCGGCCGGGGTGGCGGCGCTGAGGCGCTCCCACGACCAGTCCCGGAACGGGCCCCCGCTGGCCGTCAGGGTGATCCAGCGCACATGGGCATGGTTGTTGCCGGTGAGGCACTGGAAGATCGCGTTGTGCTCGGAATCGATCGGCAGCAGCGTGGCTCCATGCCGCGCGACGGCGGCCATCATAACCTCGCCTGCCGAGACCAGAGCTTCCTTGTTGGCAAGGGCGATGATCCCGCCCTGCTCGATCGCCGCCATCGTCGGCGCAAGGCCGGCACAGCCGACGATCGCCGCGACGGTGACGTCAGCGCCGCGCGCAGCCGCCTCGATCAGCGCGGC
>NZ_ALVC01000163.1:0-5817 GCF_000293195.2 Sphingomonas sp. LH128 | reverse complement strand
ACCCGCCAGTCATCGGCTCGCGACCGACGATCGAATGGATTCATGTCGATCGCCTGTCGCTGGACGCCAGCTATCAGAGGTCGACCGAGAACCATGCGTCGCAGCGTTTGATCGCCAGCATCGCGGCGAACTTCGACTGGCGGCTCTGTACACCGCTCGTCGTCTCGCGCCGCGAGCATGAAAAGCTGGTCGTGATCGATGGCCAGCACCGCACGCTAGCCGCACAGATGCGTCCCGATTTGCCGGACCTGCCTTGCTGCGTCTTCACCTTCGCCAACGTCGAGGAGGAGGCGAAGATGTTCATCGCCATGAACCGGAGCCGCAAGGCGATGAACCGGCTCGACGACTTCCACGCGGCGCTTGCGGCTGCCGATGAGGACGCGCTGGAAATCCAGCGGCTGGTGGGCGAGGCAGGACTTGCGGTCACCCGCAACACAGCATCGGCTGCATGGCGGCCGGGCGAGATCGCTTTCACGGCTTCGATCGCCACGACGCTGCGCAAGCACGGCGCGCCGGTCGTATCGGCAGCGCTGACGAACATCGCCGAAGCCTTCCCCGACCAGAAGCTCATCCACTCCGGTTCGATCTTCCTCGGGCTGGTGAAGGTGCTGGCGTCCCCGCCGGAGGGCTTCGACCCCGACCGGCTATTTCAGGCGCTGCTGCGCTACTCCGCCGAGGAATGGGGCAGCTTCGTCACCGGCCTCAAGGGAGGGGACACGCGGGCCTGCGCGATCAGGGACGCCCTTCTCATGGCCTACGATGAGGTTCCAGCCGCCGAGGAGGTGTCGTGAGCGACAGCGAAGAACGCGAACTCGCGGCCAGCGAACAGATGCGCGACCGCATCGCGGACTACCTCCTGCACCAAATCAGCGCCCGCGACGGCGGCGGCAACACCGCCATGAAGGTCCAGCGCGCCCTCATCCCCATCGAGCGGACCGTGCGCTCGATGCCGGGGCGGCCAGCCCGCACGTCCCCACAGCAAGGAAATCGCATGGAAAAGACATCGCAGAACGGCGGACCGACATGACCCAGCGCGAACGCCGCGCGGTCTACGAGGGCGCCGCTATCCTCCTCGCCGGCTTCTTCGGCGTCTTCGCAATCCCCGCCCTCATCAGCGCGCACGACACGATCGCCCTCGTCTGCGGCGTCGCCCTGTTCGCCGGATGGATCGGGTGGGTCACCTATTTCGCGTACCGCAGTGGAAGGATCATCAAGTGAATCGAAGTATCTTCTCTCTGGCCGGCGTCGGGTTTCTCGTCGTCATCATCCTCATGATCGGCTCTTGCAGCTTCGATCGCGTCACGCCCGGACACGTCGGCGTGAAAGTATCCAACGTCGGCGGCAGCACCGGCGTGCAGCCCAAGGCGCTCGACGTGGGCTGGTACTTCACGCCACCGGGCTCGACGATCTACGAATACCCCGTCTTCACCAGCAACTACACCTGGAACGGCGACGAGACGCTGCGCTTCCAGGACAAGACTGGCCTCGCCGTATCGGCCGACGTGAGCATCGCCTACCGCGCCAACCCGGCCAAGGTGCCGGTCCTGTTCGCGACCTTCCGCCGCGACATGGACAGCATCCTGTCAACGCAGATCCGCAACACGGTGCGCGACGCGATCGTGCGCAACTCGTCGAACCTGTCCGTCGAGGAGATCTACGGCGCCAAGAAGGCGTGGCTGATCAACAAGGCGCACGAGGATGCCTCGGGCTACCTGTCGAAGTACGGCATCGTGATCGAGCAGCTGACGTGGGCGGGCAACATCAACCTCCCGCAGGCGATCCAGAACCAGATCAACGACCGCGTCGCCAACGAGCAGCAGGCGCTGGCCGAACAGGCGAAGGTCGCCACCGCGAAGGCCCGGTCGGATGCCATGATAGCGGCGGCGCAGGGCAAGGCCGAAGCCCTCAAGATCGAAGGCCAGGCGCTCAAGGAAAACGCAGGCGTCGCCGAACTGCGCGCCATCGAGAAATGGGACGGCCATCTGCCGACCACGATGGTGCCCGGCTCAGCCGTCCCCTTCATCGGCAAAACCGCCAACTGACTGCACTTCCCGGACCCCTGCCGTGCGCGGCGGGGGCGAGGATAAGCCCAGACAATGAAGGAAGAAGTATGCCCCGACCCACCGATGAACGCATTCTGGAGTTCTGCCGCTGGCAGAGCACCCAGCCGGAGGTAATGCCTAAGGCGGAATGGCGCGCCGCTGCCGACACCGCAGGGTTCGCCGACATCCGCGATAGCGATCTGCCCCGTGCCGCCGCAGTGCTCCGAGCATTGGCCGCTTGCGACGCGCAGCACGCCAGCGTCTTAGAGGCTGCTCTTGTCGCGCGCGGAATCCAGATCGAAGAGGTGGCCTCTCCCGTGCCGCAACCCATCGAGACCGCGCCGAAGAACGGCGGCTGGGTTCTCGGGCTCGTCTTGCCGGAAGGCCCGACGGAGACGCGCTGGCAGCCATGGATGCCCGTCACCTGGGGAGACACAGGCTGGTACGATGACGAAGGATGCGGCCAGGAGCCGACAGCCTGGGTTCCGCTTCCAGACCCGCAGCCTCGGCCGACCGGATGGACCCCGCCCTCTGGCACGATCTATATCACGGAGATCACCGGCGACGGCTGGACCTGCAACGGCGAGCCGGTCGAGGTTTCGTGGCGCTGGACGATCAGCGTCCAGAAGCCTGACGGATCGTTCGATGAGTACCGCGAAACCGACTTTGCCAACACCCGAGATGAGGCAGTTAATCGGGCGACGAAGCTGCAGGCGAAAATCGGCCTACCGATCGTCATCGTGCCCTTGGATCGCAAGGTCATCCCGTTTCGCCCCGGAGCGACGATCCAGTGAGCACAAACGATAATCCCGCAGTCGGGTCCGCCCTCGCCGTTGCCAAGCATATCGAGACGCTATTGCCGTCGGTCGAAGAGTTGACCGCCGCCTTGCCTGCAGCCGAAGGACGGCCTGGCGATCTCGGCCCTACTGTCACGCTGCCTGCGGTCTATGTCAGGATCGTGACCGAAGCCCTTCACGCGGAGGTGCTCTCTCGGGAGAATGCCGCAGCCAGGGCCAGAATCGCGCGCGCAGAACAGAAGCCCGGCGCCTCACTTGACGAGGAGGAGTTTAACGCCCTCGCGGTGCATCTGGCGAACGAAGCGGTGGCGCTGAGCTTCTTGCCCTTGGAAGGGGCAAGCGCGCTCTGGAAGGCCGCAGCCATGGTGGCAATGGTTCACACGCCGAGCGGGGTAGCTTTGCAGGCGCTGGATGAAATGCATGCGGTGACGCGCGCCGATGTCGCACAGGCCCTCGGAATGGGAGCGACTAAGCAGTGAGCACGAACGAGAAGATCGCCGCTCGAACGGCCGCCCTCAGCACTCCCACCGCACTGGCCGATAAGCTGGAGCAGGCCAAGAGCCTCGGGAACTACGTCAAGATCACGAAGCGGCAGCGAGACAAGGCGGTCGAAAACCTCAGGCGCGCGCAGTTGTTGGAGGATGTCGCTGACGCCGCCAAGAACGTCGTACGATGCGAGGGGGCCATATCCGGACGAGCATCCATGCGCACGCTGGTCAGGCGCCTCTCTGCACTTGCCTCGTCCACCGAACTCATCCGCAGCGCGACGCCTGAGGATGCTGCCCGCTTCGATCATCTTCCCGAACCACCGGAGGGCGGATAATGCCCCAAGAAACTGCCAGTACGCCCCCCCGGGACCGCCTCCTGCGCATGAGCGAGGTGATGGAGGCGACCGGTTTGAGCAAGGCCATGATTTACCGGCTCATCGGTCAACAGCGTTTTCCCCAGCAGTACAAGCCGGGGGGATATGCAAGCCGCTGGAGTGAAGCTGAAATCATCGCCTGGCGCGAATCGCAGCGCGGGTAGCGGGGATCAACATGGGCAAATTTGAGATCGAAGCGGCTGTTGAGGTTCTGGCCGACGACTTCGCCAAAGGACTTGCCGGGCTGGTGTCAGGTGACTGGCTCCGCGAAGGCGTTCTCAAGGAAGGCGTCAACACGCTCGTCTGGGCGATCTATCGCGAAATGCCCGATCAACGTCCCGCGCTGGCGGAGGCCATGGAAAACTGGCCGGACCTCATCAAGGAGGCCATGGCGGACGACGATGGCATAAAGGAAGGGAGCAAGACGGCATGAAATTCTTTGAGAGCAGGAACGGCAACCTTTACCCGATCTCCAGCATCGAGCGCATTATTCCAAGCTCCGAACCGACGAGCGTCGGGCACCTCAGGTACGCTCGCGCCTTTCTTAAGGGCGATGGGGGTGCTCCTGTCGAAATCTACGATACGCAAATTGAGGCGATCAAGCGTGCAGGCCAAGCCTTTGTGCCGGCGCAAGATGGATTCTTCGTCTTAGGTTACTACCACTCCGACGATCTTGAAAATCTAGAGCCGTGGATAGATCGAACGCCCATTCTCGCTTGGCGAATGGGCGAGTATGGCCCTGATCCCGTAACCCTTGACGAGATGTACAACGAAGATCTTCGCACGCATCATGCGATATTACGCCCGGACGGCAAGGTCATGTCTCCGGCCCTTCAGACTGATTACGACGATCTGGAGAAGTGGGAAGCCGCTATGACCGAGCAGGCACAAACCAAGATTTTGCAGCGGGGAGCGGAAGGCGGATCGGCAGAATGAGTTTATCGTCGAAAAGACGTCTGCCAGCTATCCCAACGGTCACGGCTGCTGAACTGACGTTCGCGTATGCATTGGGCAGCAATGTGGCTTTGGGCAAAATCCCCAACACCAGCGTGCGGGGCATGGGCGTCAACATTAGATCCGATGACACTGGAGGGGTCGAGCGGTTCGAACTGACGGACACGCCGTTCAATCGTGCCGCCATTGCAATCCGAGAGCAATTCCCCTCGGGGATGCTCCTTCCCATCATGAGCCGCCTAACGGCGCTCAATGAGATTTTCAAAGACCCGCAGGCCAAAGAATACATCCGACCCGCTGCCGACGGGTCGGAGGGAGAGGAAGTTTCAGAAGCGCTGTTCCGGGTAGCCGCCGTAATGCCGCTCAATCACAAACTACTCTTCAATAAACCGACATTTTTCCGGAGAGCCAAAGAAGAGTTCGAACGGGACCCGGACTAATTGCGTTCACGCAGCGCGGGCTGGACCATTATGCGCGTACCTGATCGGTTGCCCGAGGTGGACCTCGGGCTCCCAGAAGTCAGCCGTCAGCAGATCGGCCCATTCCTGCGCCAGCTCGCGCCGCCGCTCCAGATACCCGGCTCGGTTATAGGCACCCTCAACCTTGTTGTCCTGTACATGGGCCAACATCAGATCGATGATGGCGCGATCCGGCGAAGCACCCCGGTGTCCCCCTGCCCTCCACTCCCGATCAGCGCGCTCGTTCATGATCGTCGAGAAAGCGGCGCGGAAGCCGTGCGGCACGTGCCGACCGCCGTATCCACCGCGAATCAGCAACGCGCGCAGCGTGTTCTCCGACATGGGCTTGAACGGGTTGCGCTCGCTGGGGAAAATCAGCGGGAAATGCCCGGTCACCAGCCGCGCCGCGTCGAGCACTTCCAGCGCCTGACGGGACAGCGGGACGATATGGTCCCCGTCTTCCTCGGCCTTTCGGTCCTCGTCGCCCTTCATACGGGCCGCCGGGATCACCCAGCGCGGGTCTTTCCCGTCGAGGTCATGCAATTCGTCCCAGCGCGCGCCGTGGACCTCGTTCGGGCGCACGGCAGTCAGGGCGATGAACCGCATCGCGAACTTCGTGGATGCCCGGCACCGCTCGGCCTCGCAATCGACCAGCATCTGGCGGACTGCCGCGACCTGATCCTCCAGCACGCGCTTGCCGTCGA
>NZ_ALVC01000161.1:0-31800 GCF_000293195.2 Sphingomonas sp. LH128 | reverse complement strand
CATGTCGCCGAGATAGCCGAAGGCATAGGAAACGTCCGCTTCCTCGGTGGTGCCGCGATAAGTGAACTCGTCGCAGTGGTGGTGGCGGACCATGCAGAACGGCCCGGCGCCGAAGGCGTCGGACCACTTCTGCGCGGCCTCGTCGATGTTGTTCACGAACCAGGCCTGCTGGAACAATGCGCGCTTCATGGCCTCTCCTCTTTCCCGTGGTGCCGTTGACCGGCAACCACAGGGTCAAGGAGTCCCCGCCCGGCCGCAACCGGGCAAAAGGGGAGGTCGGGCCAGAACTAGAACAGACCCGGCACCTCGCGCTGCGGAGTGTTCGGGCGCGCCGGGGCGAGGATGTCCCGCTTTTCGGACGTGTCCGGCATCACCGCCATGCGTGCCATGCTCTGGCCGACGATCGGCGTGCAGCTCTGGCCGGACAGGAACTGCAGCGCCACGCGGGTCGAATCCTCGCGCGGGTCGCCCATGTCGTAGCTGATGTCGTCGTTGCTGGTGCAGGTGCTCTTCATGCGGTCGGCCAGACCGTTGAAATAGTCGCCTTCGCCCGCGCTGTTCTGCGTCTTGAGCGCCACGATGCGCAGGCGGTCGTCGCATGAGGGCCGGTCGATCGCGATCTGTCCCACCGGCTTGCCGTAGGTATTCGCGCCGATCAGCGCCACGTCGGCATTGAGGTAGGGAAGGAAGCTGTTGATCACCAGCTCACTCGCCGAGGCGGTGCCGCCCGAGGTGATGAAGGCGATCTTCGTCGGCGCGACCGATTCGGCCTGCGCCGCGAAGTAGGCCGTGGTGTTTTCGGCGGACTTTTCCGGCCGGAAGACGGTGTGGGAAAAGACGTCCGACGCGGTGCGGTTGGCGCCCATCAGGTTGCCCATAAGCTCGGCCACGGAGATCAGCCCGCCGCCGTTGTAGCGCAAGTCCACCACCAGCTGCGTCACGCCCGCCGCACGGAAGGCGGCGAAAGCGGTGCGCATCTGCGGCTCGGCGGTGGAGATGAAGGTGCGCAAGTTGAGATAGCCAACCTTGCGCCCGCCCTGGTCGATCACCTTGTAGCCGTAAGTGCTGGACACCGGCTGCAGCGCGAAGTCGCGCTTGGCGACGGTGATGTTGCGCGTTCCGCTGGCGTCGCTGATCTGGAGCACGCGGGTAACGCCCGCCTCGTCCGGGCCGAGCGCATCGGCGACCGCGTTGACGCCGCCTGCCACCCAAAGCGACTGCACGGTCTGCAGGTTGCCCGAACTGGTGCCGATGGCGAGGATTTCCGTGCCGCGCCGCATCCCGGCAGTCGCCCCCGGACCGGTTTCGAACGCCTCGATCACGAACAGGCGGCGGGCGGCGGAATTGACGCCCAAGCGGACGCCGAGCCCGGCCGAGGAGCCCTGCTCGTAATAGGCGTTCTCTTCCGCGATCGAGGTGCGATAGGTGAAGAAGCGGTCCCGGTTCTGGGCGCGGGCATTGGCGGTCAGCGAATCAATGTAGTCGTCCAGCGTGGTGTAGGCTGCGGGATTGGCGTTCGCGGGCAGGGTCTCGGGGAAGAGATACCATTCGCGCAGCTGTGCTTCCGCCCAGTCCTGCCGTTCGCGCAGCGAGCACCCGGCGATCGGCGTGGGTGTCGAAGTGGGGGCAGGGGTCGGCGTTGGCGTCGGCGTGGAACCGCCTCCGCTCCCGCCGCTTCCGCCGCCGCCACATGAAGTCACCAGCAGAGCCAGCACGCACGCGCATGCCGTCCACGTCTTGTTCGATCGCACCAGTAGTCCCCCGTTCGAAGAGCGTGGCAGTCGCAACCACGCCCTAAGCCATTGTAGAGGCGGTATTACACAAGTGCGTCTTTGGTCAGGTTAAATATTTGTCACGGGATTGTTTTTTGGAGAATTACGGCATGAAGAACCCGCCGTTGACGTCCAGCACCGTCCCCGTGACGAACGCGGCACGTTCGGAGATCAGGTACTCCACGCCCGCGACGATGTCGTCGGTCTCGCCCAGACGGCCGACGGGGATGTCGTCGGTGTATGTGCCCTTGTCGCCGAAGCCTTCGCTTTGCGGGGTGACGATGCGGCCCGGCGCGATGCAGTTTGCGGTGATGCCGTGGGCGCCGACCTGCCCGGCGAGTACGCGGGTAAAGCCGATCACGCCTGCCTTGGTCGCGCCGTAGTGCGCGCCCGACAGGCGCGAGCGCATGCGGCCGCCTTGCGAGGAGAAGTTGACGATACGGCCCCATCCGCGCGGCTTCATCACCGGCAGCACGGCCCGGCACATCAGGAAAGTGCCGGTGAGATTGACCGCGATCACGCGGTGCCATTCGTCGATATCGGTCTCCTCGACAGGCAGCGAGCGGCCGCCGTGACTGGGACTGATCCCGGCATTGTTGACCAACACGTCGACATGGCCCCACTCGGCGGCGATGCGCCCCACGCAGTCCTCGACGCTGGCCGGGTCGGCCACGTCGCAGCGCAGGGCGAGGCTGCCGGGCAGGGCATCGGCGACGGCATCGAGGCCCTTGACGTCGAGCAGCGCCAGCCGGTGCCCCGTTTGCGCCAGCCTCTCGGCGACGGCGCGGCCTATGCCTTGCGCGGCGCCGGTGACAACGGCGACCCTGGCTTCATTCATGTCATGCTCTCCCGGGAAAATCGCGGGCCTGACCCGCGTGATAGTGGCGATGCTGCACTGCAAGGGCTTGCGCCGGGGGCAGCAAGATGGTCATGATCGGCGCGGCGGGCCATGGGGCCTTGCCGAAGCAGCGCGGCCGGGACAGGAGGGTAACGCCATGCACGACACCATCCGATCCGATCCCAATGACACCGCAGCCAGCGAGACCGGAACTGCGCCGGAGCGCGGCCGTCGCCGCCACGTCACTTCCGCCGCGACGCGGATCAAGATCATCGAGGCCGCCGAGAAGCTCTTCGCCGATCGCGGGATCGACGGCGTCGCCCTGCGCGAGATCGCGGCGGCGGCAGGGCAGGGCAACAATACCGCCGTCCAGTACCACTTCGGCACCAAGGAAGCGCTGGTCTACGCGATCTTCGACTACCGCACCGAGATGTTCGAGCCGCTGCGCGCCGCCATGCTCGACCGCGCCGAGGAAGCGGGGCTGCTCGGCGATGCGCGCACGCTGCTGGAGATCATGTGCCTGCCGCACCTGACGATCAGCGACGAGAACGGGCGGCATCCGTACTCCGCCTTCCTCGCCCAGTACCTCACCCGCACCCGTGCGGAAGGCATTCCGCACCCTTACGACGATCCCGAGGTTCCCGTGCCCGCGCTGCGCCGGGTGCGCCGGCTGATCGTCGAGCGCGTGAACTACGTGCCGCCGGTGGAGCTGCGTTTGCGCGTGGGGCTGTGCAAGCTGATGTTCCTCAACATGCTGATGCGGCGGGACAGCGGCTTTCCGCACTTCGATCAGGGCATCACGCTCGATGCGCTGGTGGACGATACCATGGTGCAGATGACCGTCGCGCTGACCGCGCCTTACAACCATCGTCATGCGCCGCTGTTCGCCGACATGATCAAGGCCGACTGACCTTCACGTTCGTCCGTTGAGCCCGCCTCCTCATGTCCGTCATTGCTTCGCTGCGCTCGCAATGACGATGAAGGGTGACGTGCTGCCAAGGAGGTTTGAAGCCATCCGGTCTTACGCCGCCTCGTCCAGCATCCGGCGATACGTGGGCAGGGCGCGGGCGATGAACACCGTCGATGCTGCCGCCGCGACGGCGCAGGTGATGGCGAGGGAGTCGCCCACGCGGCCCTCGTCGCCGAAGACATGGTCGGTGATGAGCGCGACGAACGTAGGTGCCAGCGCCAGCCCGGCCACGCTGACGACGAAGACGTAGATGGACGAGGCGATGCCGCGCATCCGGTTGGGCGTCACCAGCTGCAGCGCGGAGGACGAAAGCGCCTGAGGCAAGCTGTAGAGCACGCTCGCCGCCGTCGCGATGGCAAAGGCGGTCCAGTAATCGGTGGCGGCCATGAGCGCGAGGCTGAGCGGCACCATCGCGACCGAGGCGCCCAGCGCGACCAGAAGCAGGTTGTCGCGCCGTCCCATGCGCTCCACCGCGCGGGCCACCCAGGGGCTGACCAGCACGCTGAGCGATCCGGTGATGAGCACGGCAATGCCGTACTGCACACCCACTTGCGCGGCGGAGACGCCGAACTTGCGGATCAGCACAGTCGGCATCCACGCGGGGAAGGCGTAGAGCGGGATGATGAACAGCGGCATGCCCAGGTAGAAATTGCCGTAGAACCCGCGCCAGCGCCGGAACGTCGCCCAGATTTCTGCCGACGACATCGTCTGTACCTCGGCGTTTGCGGTAGCGGCGCGGCGGGCGGGTTCCTTCACGAAGACCAGCAGCAGCGCGATCAGCACGCCGGGCAGGCCCGCGCAGAAGAACACCAACTGCCACGGCTTCATCGCGCCCAGTAGCGGCACCGCAGACAAGTCCCAGCCTTCCGCGCCCTGCAGCAGCAATCCGCCAAAGATCAGCGCGAGGCCTCCGCCGAGGTATGGCCCCATCATGTAGACGCTGAAGGCGCGCGGGATAAGGCGCGGCGGGAAGGCGTCGGCGATGATCGACCATGCGGCCGGGGTCAGGCAGGCTTCCGCCCCGCCGACGCCGAAGCGGGCGAGGAACAGCTGCCAGTAGCTGCGCGCAAGACCGCAGGCGCTGGTGCCGATACTCCACAAGGCGATGCCGAACATCAGCACGCCCTTGCGACTGCCGACATCGGCGATGCGTCCGAACACCGGGCTCATGACGACGTAGGCCGATGTGAAGGCGAGGCCCTGCAGCAGGCTGAGGCGGGTATCGTCGAGCCCGAACTCGGCCTTGATCGGGCCGACAAGCAGGTTGAGCACCTGCCGGTCGATGAAACTGGCGGTGTAGGCCAGGGTGAGGACGAAGATCAGATACCAGCCCGCCCGCGATCCCCCCTGCGGTTCGGGGGCGGCCTCCGGGTAATCGGCGCCGGCTTCGCGGATGGGCGTCACGACCGTCACTTCGCGAGGCCGGCCGGGTCGATCTTGCGCTCCGGCGTGAAGCCGCGCAGCAGTTCGAATTTCTGGACTTTGGTGGCGCTCATCGGCCAGCTTTCGACGAACCGGACGTAGCGCGGGATCTTGTAGCTGGCGATCCGGCCTGCGCAGTGGCGCGCGACGTCCTCTTCGCTCAAGGCTTCGCCGGGGTTGAGTTCGATGAAGGCGGCGGCGACTTCCATCAGACGCTCGTCCGGAACGCCGACGACCTGCGCCATGCGGATCGCCGGGTGCGTGGCGAGGAAGCTCTCCAGTTCGACGGCGGCCACGTTCTCGCCGCCGATCTTGAGCATGTCCTTGAGGCGCCCTTCGTAGACCACGCGCCCCATCGCGCCGATCCGGCCAAGGTCGCCGGTATGGAGCCAGCCCCCGGCATCGACGGCGGCGGCGGTGGCCTCGGCATCGTCGAAGTAGCCCGCGAAGACGCCGAAGCCGCGCATGCGGATCTCTCCGGGCTCGCCGTCGGGGACGATCCGGCCGTCCTCGCCGAAGATCGCCAGTTCCATGCCTTCGCAGATCGGGCCGGAGGTTTCGAACAGGACGTCGTCGGGGTCGTCGATCTCGCTGTAGCAGGGGACGCCGGTGCCTTCGGTCAGGCCGTAGCTGTTGACGTACTTCGCCCCCGGAAACAGCGTTCCGTAGCGGCGCATGAGGTCGACCGGGCCGACTACGTGGTTGATCCGCAGGTCCGACTGGTCGTAGCGGTCGAACTGCGGATGCGTCACCAGCGCCGAGATGATCGTCGGGAAGCCCGCGTACTGCACGGTCGGGCGGCGCTCGATAAGCAGGTCCATCGCCTCGTCGGCGGAGAAGTGCCCCATGCCGATGAAGCAGGCGCCCGTCGCCCGGCACCCGGCCATCGGCAGGATCGTCGACATGTGGAACAGCGGCAGCGGGTCCCAGACGCGGTCCTGCTCCGTCAGCCGGAAACGCCCCGCCATCGCGGCGCCCATCCGGCTGAGCGACCCGTGCGTGAGCATGCAGGCCTTGGGGCGCGAGGTGGTGCCCGAACTGAAGATGATGAGGCCCACGTCGTCAGGCCCGACCGCCGCCGCCCGCTCCATCACGGCGTCGGCGCCGACGCCCTCGGCGGCGGCTTCCAGCATGGCGAGGCCGGGCCAGTTGCCGGGGCGCTCGTCACCCAGTTCGATCACGCCGCGCAGCGCCGGGGCGGCTGCGACCGACAGTTCGCCCCCGCTCCATCCGGCCAGCTCGGGAAAGACCTCCCCCAGCATCGGGCGGTAGTCGCAGTGCCGCCAGGCATGGCCGCCCACGAACAGCAGGCTGATCTGCGACTTGGGGATGACGTAGGCGAGGTCGTCCGCCCGATACCGCGCATTGAGCAGAACCGCGCAGCCGCCCACCATCTCGATCGCATAGTACAGGACCACGTAGTCCCAGCAGTTGGGCGCCAGTACGCCGACATGGTCCCCCGGCTTCACCCCCAGCCCGACCAACGACCGCGCCCGCTCGACGACTTGCGCGAAGAGTTCGGCATAAGTCGCCTCCCGCCCGTCGTAGACGAGCGCGGGACGGTCGGCGAACCGGTCGGCGGAACGGGCAAGCGTGCCGCCGACCGTCAGCGCCTGCAGCGCCGAAGAACCGTGAAGATCGAGAAGGTCGGGTTGGGGCAAGGCTGTCTCCGTGATTATGATCGGCCGCCGCTCAGGGCATGCGCCAGGTCAGCTGCAGCGCGATCGTGCGCGGCATGGCGCCGAACCCGGCCTGGTCGGCGATGCGGTTGGCGTTGGTCCCGGTGCCGAGCCCCGAGCCGGAGGCGTCGGTGACGCCGGTGACGACGAAGCGGTTGGTCAGGTTCTTGCCCAGCAGCGCCAGTTCCCAACGCTCGTCGGCGGTGCGGATGTGGATCTGCGCGTCGAGGTTGATGTACGATCCCTGGCGCGACAGCGGCGAGCCAAAGGCCGAGGTCAGATAGCTGGAGCTGTAGCGGCTATCGACCCCGAACCCGGCGGTCAGCCCGTCGCTGATGTCGGTGTCGTACTTCATCCCCAGCGTCGCGGTCCAGCGCGGCGCGGCGAAAGTGGACACGCCGTCGAGGTTCTGGCCCGGCGTGCCCGGCCGCGCCGGAGTCGTGCCGGTCGCGGGCACCGGCGGCACCAGCAGGCCGGGCGTGCAGCCGTTCGCCAGCGACTGGCCGCCGTAGCACGGCGCGATGCCGTCCCCGTAATTCGCCTTGTTGTAGTTGATCGATCCGTTCAGCCCGAACCCGCGAAGACCGCGCGGCGCATAGTCGAACTCCACCTCGACGCCGCGCGTGCGTGCCGAACCGGCGTTGACCGAGTTGTAGCTGAGCGCCGCCGAGTCCAGATAGGTCACCTGAAGGTCGGTGTACTTGAAGGTATAGAGGCTGACGTTGAAGCGCAGCTGGCGGTCGAACAGCATCGTCTTGATGCCTGCCTCGAAGCCCTTGCCCTTCTCCGGATCGAAGGTGAAGAAGTCCGCCTCGGTGCGCGGCGTCAGGATCGAGCTGTTGGAGAAGCCGCCCGACTTGTAGGCCGTCTTGAAGGCACCGTAGACGTTGATGTCCGGCGTCACCTTCCACGCTACCGTCGCTTCGGGCGACCAGTTGGTGAACGTCTGGTTGGCCGCGAGGCGCCGGGTCACGTCGTAGTTGACGCCCGCGAAGCGCGGATTGGCGTAAGGCTGGAAGAACGTGCTGTCCTTGGTCTCGTGGATGTAGCGCACGCCGCCGGTCACCTCGATCTCGGGGATGACCTTCCAGATCAGCTGGCCGTAGCCCGACAGGGTTTCGCCGTCGGTCGTCGATTCCTTGGCATACTGGACGTAGCGATAGCCCTCGGGCGCGGCGCTGTTCTCGGCATTGGCGTTGATGACGACCTGGTCGAAGGTGCGCTTCGTGTTCTGGTAATAGCCACCGACGAGGAAGTTGAGCGGGCCGTCGAACTGCGAAAGCACGCGCAATTCCTGGCTGAACGCCTTCCACCGGCTGACTTCGCCGCCCCAGATGTTGACCGTGGGCGACGACTGGTAATCGATGTCCGCGGTCCAGTGGTTGCGGTTGAAATTGTAGTTGGTGACCGAGGTTACCGCGAGGTCGCCTAGCTGGTAGTCGATGTTGCCGGTGACGCCCCACGAACGGTAGTCGTTGAAGTTGTGGTCCTTCACCAGCGCGGTCTGGTCCGCGATGTCCTTGGGCAGATCGTTCATGCGGTTGTAGAAGCCGGGCGTGCAGGCGACGCCGGGCGTCGTCGTGCTGGTGCCGCCGTCGCAGGCGAACACGTTGTAGTTCCACGCGCCGCCGTAAGTCCTGTTCCAGCCGTAGTTGGCCTTGACCGTGGCGGTCAGGTCATCGGTGGGCTCCCAGCGCAGGGTGCCGCGGACCAGGATGTCGCGCTCGCGCGGGCCGGCCTTGCTGGGCAGGGCGGTGTGCGCGGTGTTGGGGGCCACCGTGGTTGCGGTCGGCGTGTCGCGGGTGTTGTAGGTGATCGGCCCGGCGCGGTTGTCGAACAGCGATCCGAAGTCCTTCGATCCGCGTACGGCAAGGCGGAAGCCCGCCGTATCGCCGATCGGGCCGGAGACGAAGCCTTCGGCGTAGACCTTTTGCGCGTTGAATTCGTAGCCGGTGCGCATCTGCGCCGTGAAGTGGTCGGTCGGGTTGGCGGTGGTGATCGAGATCACGCCTGCCGTCGCGTTCTTGCCGAAGAACAGCGATTGGGGGCCTTTGAGGATTTCCATCGAGGCGAGGTCGAAGAACCCCTCGTTGATGGTGCGGCCCTGGCCGTAATAGACGCCGTCGACGATGACCGCGACCGACTGCTCGACGCCGATCGACAGCGAGTTGGAGCCGATGCCGCGCAAGGTCAGCTGCGCGCCGGAGCCCGAGACATTGCGCCCGATTACCAGCTGCGGCGTGGCGGCGGCGATGCGTTCCAGGCTGGTGAGGTCGCGGCGCGCGATATCCTGTGCCGAGATGACGGTGACGGCCACCGGCACCTCCTGCGCCGATTCCGCTCGGCGGCGGGCGGTGACGACGATATCGTTCATCGCGGCGGGCGCGGTCTCGCTCTGCGGCGCCGAAGCATCCTGTGCGGCGTTTTGGGCGGTATCCTGCGCTAGCGCGGTCTGTGCCCCGCCGGTGATGCACAGCAGCGCGGTGCCCGCCAGCAAGGCGCCACGGCACGACTTTTGGTTCATCGATTCGATCATTTCAGGTTCCCCTCGACCATGCTTGTTTTCGCGTTTGCGCGTGGTTCGAGCCGCAGTTGTATCGTTAAATTTGGTGCGACGGACTTAACTTATCGTGGTTTGAAATTAAGGCAACTGCCTTTTTAAATCACGCGAATTTTGCAGCAGATGCGGGTTTTGGTGCCTGCGATAGAGGCTGTCCAAGCGCGGCTTACGTGCTCGCGGGATGCCACTGGGGCGGCGTTAGGGTATCGCTAGGTGCCGTTAAGTACCGTTTGGGTGCCTCTCCTCAGCCGCCGTCATTACGAGCGTAGCGAAGCCATCCAGGGCCGTTTGCACCGCTCCGGATGGCTTCGCGACGCTCGCAATGGCGAGGTGGTTTTTCCGGTCAGGTCGTGTGTTGGGCCGAGCGTTGCCGCGCCCATTCGCGGCCCTCGTCGCTCGCCACCCACTGCACCGCATTGCCGACCAGTTGCCGGTAATGCGGGTTCTCGTAAGTCTGCGCGCTGTCCCCCGGCTGGATATAGACGAGCGGCGAATTTCCCGCCGGCTTTGCCCATGCCAGCAGCGGATTGAGCGGCGCGGGACGCCACGGTTCCCCTTCGCCGTCACCAAGCCGCTGGACGGCGCGGCGCGCCGAATGGAACCGCTCGGGCGCCACTTCGTCGTCGAGGTAGAGCAGGGGGTGGATCGCCGGATCGTCGAAGACCTGCTGGAGATACAACTCGTCGACAAGATCGATCCGCCCCGGCAATCCGGCCGTGACCGAGTGCTCCGGATCGGCGATCCTCGCGGCATAGGCCACGTCGCCGAGGTAGCCGGAATCGGCACGCGGCGCGCCGTCGATCACGGCGTGGCGATAGAGGAACTGCCCCCCGATCGCCTCGGCATAGCGCGGCCAGGCGGGCCACCCGGCAATGGCGTGATGGAGCACGACCATGCCTTTGCCTTCGGCCATAAGTCCCTCGAAACCCTGTATAAAATGCGCAGGGGGTGCGATGAATCCGGGCCGCTCTGCCGCTGGGGCGCGAAAGTCCAGACCCGGCATGTCGTAGAACAACAGCGCGTCGTAGCGCCGCATCTGCTCGGGATTGAGCAGCACGGCGGCGGCGGGCTGGTCCACGAAAGTCGGCTCGCAGCCGATGGCGCGCAGCATCGCCTCCAGTCCGTCGCGCGAGAAGGCGTGGCCCTTCACGACGACGAACAGTTCGATGCGGTCCTGCTTGCGGGTCATGAGCGGGCGCGGAAGCGGATCGGCAGTTCCCGCAGGGGCAGGGTCAGGAAGTTCGCCCGGTGAATCGGCTCGGTCAGCGGGCGCGCCAGTTCGATGTCGCCCAGCCGTTCGAGGATGGCGGTGATGCCGATGGCGATCTCCTGCCGCGCCAGCACGGCGCCGACGCAGAAGTGCGTGCCCGCGCCGAACGCCAGGTGGGTGCCGGCGTTGCTGCGCTCCATGTCGAACATGTGCGGGCAGGCGAACTTGGCGGCATCGCGGTTGGCGGCGCCGTAGCGGACGATCACCACCGAGTCCTTCGGGATCACCGTCCCGCTCAGTTCTACGTCGCGCGTGGTGCGGCGGCGCAGGCCCTGCGTGGGGCTCTCGAAGCGGATGACTTCCTCGACGAAGTTCTTGATCCGCTTGGGATCTTCGCGCAGCCGCGCCATCTGGTCGGGGTGGTTGAGCAATTGCATCATGGCGTGCCCGATGGCAGTCATCGTCGATTCAAAGCCGCCGCCGATGAGCTGGCTCATCACGCTCTGCAGCTCCGCCATCGACAACGGCTCCTCGGTATCCGCATGGGCGGTGGCGAGCGCGGAAATCCAGTCCCCCGTCGGCCGCGCCCGGCGCTCCTCGAACAGCGCGGCAAGGTGGTGCTGCGCCTCCAGTTCGATGTCGGCGTTGCGCAGCAATTGCTCCTCGCTCATCACGTAGGATGCCGGGGCGAGCATGGCATCGGCCCACTTCTTGAACGTCGTGACCTGATCGGAAGGCAGGCCCATCTCCTCGGCGAGAATCGTGCCGGGCAGCAACATCGCGTATTCGCTGATGAATTCGCACTCACCGCGCGCTGCGAAGGTGTCGATCAGGCCATGCGCGACCTCCTCAATGTGCGGCGTCATCTCCCGCACGCGCCCGACGGTGAACACACGGTCCACCAGCTTGCGGTAGCGCCCATGGTCCGGCGCATCGGTGCGTTGCAGGGTGGAAATATGCGGCCAGCCCTTGCTCTCCATATAGGCGCGCAGCCTTTCGGCATTCTCCGGTCCTTGCAACGAAGCGCGGTCCACCTTGTTGGAAAACGTCACCGGATCGGTCAGCACGGCCCGCAGATCGGCATAGCGCGAGACGATATAGAACCCCGTCTCCGGCATCCGGTAGATCCCCGGCGCGTCCTGCATCGCCTCGTACATCGCAAAGGGATCGCTCTGCGTCATCGGATCAAGCAGGCTGAATCCCTCAAGCCGCTCCGCCGCGCCAAGATCGGCCATCAGAATCTCTCCAAATTATCGTTTTTGCGATATTAGATCATATGCCTTAAAAATAAAGAGCAAATGATCTGGGTGCCTTCACGGCTCGCCCTTGGCTTTCGCTGAACTGGCCCGGTCGTTGATGTAGGCGCGGATTGCTTCCGCATCCGTGGGCGTCAGGTACTGGCGGAACGAGACCATGCCCTGATCCGCGAGCACACCGTCGATCACGACCTGGCGGAACACGCCCGCATCGGCGATGGCGCCGGACCGTCGCAAGTCGGGAAGCACGCCTGAGGACAGCCCTTCCGAGCCGTGACATACCGCGCAAGTGCTGCCGAACAGGCTCGCCCCGCTGGCCACCTGCTGCGGCGCGAAGCGTTCGGCTGAAGGGGCGAAGGGCGCAGGAGGCGCCTTGTCTCGGGCAGGCAGGCGGGCATTGCCATCGATCCGGAAAGCGAGGATGCGTCCCGGAAGGCGCTGCTGAGGCGCCGCGTAGCTAGGCATGGCAAGGTTGTAGGCACCCCCCTTGCCGGACATGACGGCGACATACTGCCTGCCGTTGACCGCGTAGGACACCGGCCCCGCCATGATCGGTTGCTGCGCGTCGAACTGCCACCGCTGCTCGCCGCTCCGTGCGTCGTAGGCGTGGAATAGGCCCTCAGCGTCGCCCTGGAACACGAGGTCGCCGCCCGTCGCCAGCACGCCGCCGTTCCATGGCCCCTTGTAAGGCACACGCCACATTTCCTTGCGTGCAACCGGGTCCCAGGCGATCAGGCGGCCCTCGAAGGACTGAAGCATCGCCTCGATCGCGGCCTTTTCCTGCGGCAGCTTGCCTGGTTCCGCGAGGCCCATGTTGAGCAGGCCGGGGCGATACTTGAACGCGCCGTCAGGAGTGTAGATCGAGGGAATCTGCTGCGCCGGAATGTAGACGAGACCTGTCCGGGGCGAGAACGCCATCGGGTGCCAGTTGTGCGCCCCCCATGGCCCTGAGCTGGCGATGAAGCCGCCGGATTTGTCATATCGGGCCTTGGGATCGATCACCGGACGGCCGGTCTTCAGGTCCACGCGATCGGCCCAGTTCACCGGCACGAACTTGTCGGCGGAGAGCGGCTTTCCGGTCTCTCGGTCGATCACGTAGAAGAAGCCGTTCTTCGGAGCGTGGAGGATCACCTTGCGCGCGCGACCGCCGATGGTGAGGTCCGCGAGCGTCATCTGCTGGGTGGAAGTGAAGTCCCACTGATCCCCCGGCGTCTCCTGATAGTGCCAGAGGTAGCGCCCGGTATCGGGATCGAGGGCTAGGATGGAGCCGATGAACAGGTTGTCGCCCTTGCCGGCGGAGCGGATGCCCCGGTTCCACGGCCCGCCATTGCCGACCCCGACGTAAAGGCGGTTCATCTTCTCGTCGTAGACGATCGAGTCCCAAGCCGTACCGCCGCCGCCGATCTTCCACCAATCTCCCGCCCAGGTCGGCAGGGCGAGGCGTTCGAGCGCGTCGTCGGAGGCAGTGCCGTCCTTCTCGCCCGGCTTGCCCGGCACGGTGTAGAAACGCCACGCGAGGCGGCCGGTCTTCTCGTCGTAGGCGGAGATATAGCCGCGCATGCCCTGGTCCGCGCCGCCGAAGCCGATGAAGACCTTGCCGCGCGCCACGCGCGGCGCCCCGGAGATCGCCATGGGCTTCTTCGGATCGGTCGTCTGCACGCGCCAGAGCTGCCTGCCGGTCTTCGCGTCGAGCGCGATCAGGCGGCCGTCGACGGTGCCGAAGAACAGGCGCCCGTCGCTATATGCAGCGCCGCGATTGACCACGTCGCAGCAGGCGTGGATCGCAGTGGTGCCGGGGACTTTTGGGTCGAACTCCCAAAGCTGCCTGCCCGTTTCGGCATCAAGGGCAACCACCTTGCTCCATGCCGTCGTCGCATACATCACGCCGTCGACCACCAGCGGAGTGCCTTCCTGCCCCCGGAAGGTGTCGAGGTCGGCGTACCACGCAAGGCCGAGCTTGCCCGCATTCACTCCGTCGATCTGGGCCAGGGGAGAAAAGCGCGTTTCGTCATACGTGCGCCCGTGGCTCAGCCAGTTGGCGTCCTCAGCCTTGGAGGCGGCCGCCAGCAGGCGCGCGTCGCTCTTGTTCACGTCCTCGCGCTCGGCCCGGCAGGATGCCAACGCGAGGGCACACAAGACCAGTGCGCCGACGTTGCGGCGCGATGCTGCGATCCCGATCGTCACGTTCAACCCTTGAGATAGACGAAGACCGACTTCGCTTCCTGATAGGCACGGATGCCGTCTTCGGCGTTCTCGCGGCCCCAGCCGGATTCCTTGTAGCCGCCGAATGGCATCGCCGGGTGCATCATGCCGTAGCCGTTGATCCACACGTTGCCTGCCTGCAGCCGCGCGGCAGTGAGGTGAGCCTTGTTGAGGTCCGTGGTGTAGATACCGGCACCGAGGCCGTAACGAGTGTCATTCGCGGCGCGCACCAGATCGTCGATGTCGTCCACCGGCGTCGCGACAAGGACCGGGCCGAAGATCTCCTCGCGCACGATGCGCATATCGGCATTGACGTTGGCGAACACGGTGGGCTCGATGTAGTAGCCCTGGCTGTCCACCGCGCTGCCGCCGGTGACGACTTCGGCGCCTTCCTGAACGCCGGTCTCCAGATAGCGCGAGACCTTGTCGCGCTGGCCTTCGGAGATCAGCGGGCCGATGGCGTTGGCGGGGTCGAAGCCGTGACCGATCCTGAGGCCCTTGGCGAAATCGGAAATGCCTGCGACGACCTTGTCATAGGACTTCTTCTGCACGAACAGGCGCGATCCCGCGAAGCAAACCTGCCCGGTATTGGCGAAGATGCCCATCGCGGCGCCGGGGATGGTCACTTCGGGATCGGCGTCGTCGAAAACGATGACCGGCGACTTGCCGCCCAGCTCCAGCGTCACGCGCTTGAGCGTCTCGGCAGCGGACTGGACGATCTTCTTGCCGGTCGCGGTCGAGCCGGTGAAGCTGATCTTGTCGACCTCCGGATGATCCACCAGAGCTTGCCCGGCGGTGGCGCCGAAACCCGGGACGATGTTGACCACACCTGCCGGAATGCCCGCTTCGACCATGAGGTTGGCGGCATAAAGCGCGGACAGCGGGGTCAGTTCGGCGGGCTTGACCACGACCGAGCAACCCGCCGCCAGCGCGGGCGAGAGCTTGATCATCATCACCCCGATCGGCCCGTTCCACGGGATGATCGTGCCCACCACGCCCACCGGCTCGACGCTGGTGTAGGCGTGCATTTTCAGCGTGTCGCTGGCGATCGCAGGGGAGGCGTTTCGGCCTCCCAGCTTGGTGATCATTCCCGCGTAGTACTTGAGGCCCTGAACCACGCTGCCGACCATCCATTCGGCGAAGGCGATGGGCATGCCGTTGTCGATCACCTCGATCTCGGCGATGGTGCGTGCATCCCGCTCGAACAGTTCGGCGAGCTTCCACATAATGTCGGCGCGCTTTTCGGGCGGCAGTCCGTGCCAGCGGCGTTCGTCGAAGGCCCGGCGCGCGGCCTGCACGGCGCGGTCGATGTCCTGCGCCTCACCTTCCGCCACATGGGCGACGACCTCGCCCGTTGCCGGGTTGCGCACTTCGAAGGTCTTGCCGGAAGCGGCGTCATGCCACTCGTTGTCGATGAACAGGCGGTGCTGCCCGCGCACATGGGCAAGGACGGTTTCGTTGGGGTCGTGGAGGGCCATGACTGTTCTCCCGTAAGTCTTTGGGTTTAAAAGCGGACCGTGCCCTGCAGCAGCACTTCACGCGGGCGGCCGATACTGACCCACACGGCGTCCGGCGTGCCGAAGGGCTTCTCGGCGCCCGCGACGCCGTAGTATTTGTCGGTCAGGTTGCGGCCGATGAGCGCCAGTTCCCAGCTGTCGTCGGCGGCGTGGAGGCGGGCGGTGGCGTTGAGCGTCGCGAAGCCCTTCTGGTATCCGACGGGGTTCTGGTTCTCGAGCAGCCAGTATCCGCTGGTGTAGCGTGCGTCTGCCATCAGTCCGAGGCCCAGCGCATCGCCAAGCGGCAGGTCGTAAGCCACGCCGCCGGTCAGGTTCCACGACGGCGCGCGGACGAGGTGCGTGCCCGAAAGGTCCTGGATGGTCCCGTCGCAGCCTTGCGCGGCAGTCTGGCCCGCGTAGCAGGGGGCGGCATCGAAGTTCAGATACTTCGCGTCGTTGTAGCCCACTGCGCCCCGCAGGGTGAAGTCGGGCGTCACCGCGAAAGAGGCGTCGGCCTCCACACCGCTGGTCCGCGCCGAGGCGGCGTTGCGGATGGTGAACGAAGGCGGCGAGGGGTTGAACGAGGTGAGTTGCAGGCCCTTGAAGGTATAGCGATAGGCGGTGAGGTTCAGCAGCAGGCGGCGACCCAGCAGTTCGCCCTTGAATCCCACCTCGCCGCCGTTCGCCTTCTCCGGCGCGAAGTCGAGGTCGGCGACGGTCTGCCCGGCCGACAGGATCGAGGGGTTGGAGAAGCCGCCCGACTTGTAGCCGGTCTTGTAGGCGCCGTAGAGCGTCGTGTTCGGGCTTGGCCGCCAGGTCAGTGTGGCTTCGGGCGAAATCTGCTCGTCGGCGAAGCGGCCGCTGGTGAACACGCCTTCGGTGGCGGTGATGCCCAGCGGGACGAAGTTCTGGTTCACGAAGCCGTTGCCCTGCGTGGTGCGCTTCGTCTCGCGCGTCCAGCGGGCGCCGCCGGCCAGTTCGACGGTATCGGTCACGTCCCAGATGAGCTGGGCGAAGGCGGAATAGGTCTTGCCCTTGTTGAAGGTCAGGAACTGCCAGTTGTTGTACTGGCCGTTGCGCGGATCCGGCCCGACATTGGCGAGCATCCCGTTGCCGCGCGTGTCCCGCTTGGAGCTTTCGAAGAACACGCCGGCCGCGAAGTTGAGTGCACCGTCGAAGCTGGAATTGACGCGCAGTTCCTGTGTGAAGGCCTGTGAGGCGTCCTTGTTCGCCCCCCACACTACGGGCGAGGAATCGAACGAGAAATTGTCGAAGGTGTCGTTCGAGTAGCGCCAGAAGCCCGTGACCGAGGCGAAGGCCAGGGTATCGGTACGGTAATTCATCGTCAGCGAGCTGAGCACCGATTCGTACTTGGTGCGCGGCACGCCGCCGTTGGACTTGGGATAGCCTGCGGCGATTTCCGGGTTCATCGCGCCCAACGTGCGCTTGCCGTTCAGTTTGCAGTCGCTGTACGGGTCCTGCACGTAAGTGCCGCTCAACACGTCGAGCGTGCGTGAATTGCCGTTGCAGAGCAGTTCCGTGCCGGCGGTCTCGCCGTTGTCGCGCATACGGTCGCCGAACAGCTTGAACGTGGCGTCGAAGTCGTTGGTCGGCTTCCATTCGAGGGTCAGGCGGCCAAGCACCTCGCGAGTGCCGGGATCGCGGCCATGCGCTGCGCCGACACCGGGGAAGTCGGGCGCGCTGGGTACGGCGAGCGGTCCCGCAACGTTCCTGATGTAGCCATCCATCTTGCTGCCGCGTGCGGCAATGCGGAAGCCCAGGGTGTCGGTGATGGGGCCGGAGATGCCGCCTTCGACGAAGCGCTCGCGTGCGCGGAACTCGTAGCCTGCACGGCCATAGCCCTCAAGCGTCGGCGTCGCACCTTTGGTGCGGAGTGAGACGACGCCGCCTGGGCTGTTCTTGCCGAAGAACAACGCCTGAGGCCCTTTCAGCACTTCGACCTGCTGGATGTCGAAGAAGCTCTGGGCGACGAGGCGGCCACGGCTGATCTGGATGCCGTCGATGTTGAGCGAGACGGTCTGGTCGATGCCCGCATCGAGCGCCGAGGAGCCAAGGCCGCGGATCGTGAAGCTGGCGCCGGCGCCGCCGCCACCGGTCTTGGCGAGGATGACTTGCGGGATCATCTGGCCGATCTTCTGCAGGTCGGTCGCACCGCTGCGCTCCAGCTGCACCGCGCTCACCGCCGAGATGGCGACGGGCACGTCGAGAAGCGTCTCCTCGCGGCGACGGGCGGTGACGATGATGTCGCCTTCTGCGGCGATCTTCGATCCGCCTTGCTCCTGCGCGACCGCTTCAGTCGGCGCCGTGGCGGCAATGCCCAGCACCAGCGGCAGGGCGCAACTCCATTTCCAATCGTGACCTCGGTTCATCCGGCCTCTCCCCCAGTTTCCTCTTTCCCTGCCAGACGCGGCTGTTTTCCTGCGCTGTGCGACACTCGCCTTGCGTGTCGTCGCAATCCGGTGCGGTGACTGGATGCGGGCTGAAGGTAAGGGGCGAAGAAAGTTCAGATCAACGCTGCATTTAAAGGGCGATCCGATGAGTTCGATTTTTTAACGAATATATCTAATTATGTATTGAAATGATTTTGATTATGTTGAAAATAATTCACGTCTTTATCGATAGTATCAAAAATGAAATGTTAATATCCGTGAAAATAATCGATAAAACAGATGTCTTTTTCGTGCATATGAGGGCGAATTGATCGTTGCAGGGTTCGTATTGCTTTGGTGATAACTGATATCGGTAATTTTTAGGCCGGAACGCCGAGCAGGGCGAACTGCTCTTCAAGAAATCGCTTTTGCCGCCGGGGCGACCAGCTGCGCGGTTCGAACAGAGCCTGCGTGGCTACTCCGACAAGCAGGGTGATGATCTGGCGGCTCGCCTTTCGGGCGCGGTCCCTTGCCATTCCGTGCTCTCGATGCAGCAGTTCGGCGAAGTCGCGCGAGGCGATCCGGACCTGTTCGCGTTCTTCGCGTGCCAGTTCGTCGTCGGTGCACGCGACGTGATATTGGGCGAGGTAGATGTGCCAGTCTTCCCGGCTTTCGCGATCAATCGGCATCTGCGCCAGCGCGCAGGCGAGGGGGCTCCCGCCGCTGCTTTCGTAGGCGCGGCGGATGCGGGCCTGCGTTCGCAGGATGGTGGTCCGATAGACCGCGATCCACAGTTCGCGGCGATCGGCGAAGTGATGGTTGATGGTCGTGGTGCTGCAATTCATAGCACTGGCCAGACGGCGCAATGAAAGGCCTTCCAGCCCGGAGTCGCAGACGAGGCGGATCGCCGCCTCGGCGATCTCCTGGCGCATCACCGCGCGCTCCGCGCGTGAGGGTTCCGGCCGATGAATGACCCACGCGGGGAGCGAGGCATTCCAGACGGTCAAAGGGTCACGGGGATCAATCGTCAAAGACATGGCCGTTCAGCTTCCTCGCCCAGAGTCAGTGGCCGTTCTTGTGCGGCCTTGATCGACCGGTCGAAGGCTTTCCCTCGTCCCGGCAGTGATGCAGTTCATGGTTCTGTCGAAATAAGCAAGGGGGATTAATGATAGGTCGCGATAAAGCGTTTCAAGGTATCTTCGGGGTGCGATAAGAGCCGGAATATGGCCGAACTTGGTACTCCTTTCGAAAAATTCAATAAGTCGATTGCCTTAATTAAATGAGATGAATAAGCTCGTTTCAGGAGAAGGATACAAGGAGACGGATTGTGCGCAGGCTCGAAGGGCGCGTGGCGATCGTGACGGGAGGGGCGTCCGGTATCGGCCTCGCATGCGTAAACCGGCTGACTGAGGAGGGCGCGCTTGTCGTCTCGACCGACTTGCAGCTTCCAACTGGGGGCGACCATATCGCCGCGCTGCATCTGGTCCATGACGTCAGGACGGAAGACCAATGGATTGATGTAGTCGGGACTACGATCCAGCGCTTCGGGCGGCTCGATATCCTCGTCAATAATGCCGGCATAACCAGCACCGAGCCGATCGAGGACGTTTCTCTGGAAAACTGGGAGAACATCCTGGCGGTGAACCTCACGGGGACGATGCTGGGATGCAAGCATGCCATCCGGGCCATGCGCGAGAATCCCGGTGGACCGCGCGGATCGATCGTCAACATATCGTCGATGGCGGGATTTGTCGGGTTGGCGCAGTCGGCCGGATATAACGCCACGAAGGGTGGAGTCAGGCTGCTGACGAAGTCGGTCGCGGTACGCTGTGCCGGCGAATATCGCAACATCCGCTGCAATTCCCTGCATCCCGGCGCCATCGACACGCCGATCCATGAGCGGCGCCTCTCGTCCGCCCCGGACCGGGACGTGGCGCGCGCGGCAATGGATGCGTTGCAGCCCGTCGGCAGGATGGGGACCGCCGAGGAAATGGCCGCCTGCGTTGCCTTCCTTGCGAGCGATGACGCGAGTTTCGTGACCGGCATCGAACTCGTCGCCGATGGCGGATGGCTGGCGGACGGCGGGACGACGCGTCTGCCGCCCACCGTGACGACCACTCGCACGGCTGACGGGGCCGCGACATGAGCGCCGTCGACGTCCTGTTCTCGCCCGGTCGCATCGGCGGTCTGGAGATTCCCAACCGAATCGCGATGGCGCCGATGACGCGCGAGTTTTCGCACGGAGGCGTTCCCGGTCCTGACGTTGCGGCATACTATGCGCGCCGGGCCGCAGGCGGGTGCGGCCTGATCATCACGGAGGGCATGGCGGTCAATGCGGCCGGAGCGCATGACGGACCCATCCCGCTTTTCTATCAGCCGCAGACGCTCGCCGCCTGCCGCGCGATCGTCGATGGTGTCCACCGCGCCGGTGCGCGCATCATGCCGCAGCTTTGGCACGTCGGCGTTCAGGATTCTCCGATCGAGGTGAACCCGCAGACCGTGAAGCAGCGCCCGCCCCGTGTCGGTCCTTCGGGCCTGCTGGGAACCGGAGAGGTCGGCGGCGAAGTCCTTGATGAGCGAGGCATCGCCGATACCATCGCCGATTTTGCGCGTGCGGCGCAGGCAGCGCGGGAAATCGGTTTCGACGGCATCGAGATTCACGGCGCGCATGGCTACCTGCCGGATCAGTTCCTCTGGTCTCGCACCAACCGGCGCCGTGATGGATACGGCGGCGATGCACGGGAGCGAACGCGTTTCGTGGTAGAACTGATCCGTGCTTGCAAGGCCGCTGCCGGGCCTGACTTCCCTATCGTGCTGCGCATGTCGCAATGGAAGAGTTTCGATTACGCGGCGCGGCTTGCTGAAACACCGTCGCAGCTCGAGGCCATTTTCCTGCCGATCGCCGAAGCGGGAGTCGACGCCTTCCACTGTTCGACCCGGCGCTTCTGGGAGCCTGCGTTTGCCGAAAGCGACCTGACTTTGGCGGGCTGGATGCGCAAGATCACCGGATCGCCGACGATTGCCGTTGGCTCGGTCACGCTGGAAAACGACTTCAAGCATGACCGGAGCGAGGCGACCGGCGGCATAGCCGAAAGCGCGCCGAGGACGCGCGATGTTGAGGCGGTCGCATCCTTCATCGAGCGAGGAGAGTTCGACATGATCGCGGTCGGTCGGGCCATGATCGCCAACCCCGACTGGGCGGCGCTGGTACGCAGCCGCGAAACGCACAAGCTGCGCTCGTTTCGGCGTGAGCAATTGGCTGCGCTGGATTGAGCAACTGCCCGGAGATATGTGGCCTGTCGGGCTCGACGATATCACGGTCGCTTGCGCGGATGCGTGCAATCACGCCTAGAGCCGGTCGAACACCGATCCCATGCGCGGACTGAACAGGCGCTCGTAGGTCTTGAGCAGGTGCGTGTCCGTCATCGCCGCGACATGATCGCAGATGACGCGTGCATCGCCTCCCGCAGCATCCAGACGGCCGAGTGCATCGCGTGGTAGCAGCCGGGCCGGATCGGCGCTCAGCGCTTCGAACACGGCGACGACCATGGCCTGTCCCTTGAATTCGAGCTGCTGCACTTCGGGGCTGGTGATCACCTCGCGCACCACGAAGTTCTGCAGGGCATCGAGAAACGCGCGGCGCGGCCCCTTCAGTGCCACGCGCCAGCGCAGCAGCGGTTCGCGGAAACCCTTCACCTCGACGTATTGTGCGCCGGTCAGGAAATGGTGCACAAGGCGGCTGATATAGCGCTTGCGCGTATTCGCGTCGCCGAACAGGTCATCGACCATGCGCGAGAATACGTCGTTTTCGCTTTCGCCCGGGTATTTCGCCTTGAGAGCGTCGAGGAACGAGGCGCACTTGCCGTCGATCGCGGCGGCAAAGGCGTCCTTGGTGACCAGGCCGATCGAGATCGCATCCTCGAGGTCGTGGACCCCGTAGGCGATGTCGTCGGCGACATCCATGATCGTGCAATCGAGCGACTTGTGAAGGGTGCGCGCATGCTTGCCTTCGGGGCGTTCCAGCGCCTGGAACTTGTCCCGATCGGAGGCGGAAACGGGTGCGAGGATCCAGTCGACGACGTCCTGTTCGCTGTCGAAATGGCACTTGGGCGGCTTGCACGAACGCGCGTCGAGAACCCGGATGGTGGTGGTTCCGGCGAGCAGCGAGGGAACGAGCGCCGGATTGCGGGCCGCCGACCATGCCACCGGATACTTGAGCACGCCCAGCATCGTGCGTCGGCACAAGTTGGCGCCAGCGTTGGCGGAGAAGGATTCGAGCCGCGCGAGAATGCGCAGGGTCTGCCCGTTGCCCTCGAAGCCGCCCGCATCGCGCATGCAGTAGTTGAGCGCTACCTCGCCGCCGTGGCCGAACGGGGGGTGGCCGAAATCGTGGGTGCAGCCGATCGCATGGATCAGGCTGCGGTCGGGCAGGAGGCCGGTGGCGACGTGGTCAGGGAAGGACTTGGCCAGTTGCCGTGCAAGCCCCCCGGCGATCTGCGCGACCTCGAGCGAATGGGTCAGGCGGGTCCGGTAGAAGTCGCTGTCCCCGAGGTTGAGGATCTGCGTCTTGCCCTGCAGCCGCCGGAACGAGGCGGAGTGAATGACCCGCGCATAGTCGATATCGCCATCTTCCCGGGCGTCTTCGGCCTGCGGGTTCCAGTTCTCGCGTCGGGCGTGCCAGCTCATGGGCAGGCTATTCCAGCTGGGGCAGGGATCGGCAAGGGTTATGCCGTCCACGCGGAAGGATCGTCCTCCCTCGCGACGAGGGCGAGGCCGTGCGCGATCGAGGTCAGTTCCCCGCCCGACATCAGCTTGCCCTCGCCGAACCGGCTGGAGAACACCGACCGCACAGCCGGAACCAGCGAAGTGCCGCCGGTCAGAAACACGCGGTCGATGTCGCTCTCGCTCAAGCCCGCCGTTTCGAGAGCCTGATCCACCGCCGCAGCCATTCGCGCGACGTCTTCGGCGATCCAATTTTCGAACTCGGCACGGGTGACGCTGGCCTGCACTTCCACGCCCGCGCCCGAGAACCGGAATTCGGCGCGGTCCTCGCTGGAGAGCGCGCGCTTGAGGCGGCCGACGGCATCGTAGAGGGGAAAGCCCAGTTCGTTCTCGATCATCGCGATCATCCGGCCGATCGCGGCCGGGTCCACCGCGCTGCGGCGCAGGCGATCGAGTTCGTCCAGCGTGCGCCGGTTGCGCATCAGCGCCAGCTTGGACCAGTCGGCGAAGTCGGCGAAGTAACCGCCGGGAATGTCCAGCACCTTGTCGAACGAGCGATACTGCCCGCCCTTGCCCAGTTGCGGCAGGACGAGCCGATCGACGATGCGCTGGTCGAAACGGTCGCCCGCGATGCCGACACCCGCATGGCCCAGCGGCACGCAGCGCTGGGCGGCGCCGGGCTCGCGGACCTGCACGACCGAGAAGTCGCTGGTGCCGCCGCCGAAGTCGGCGACCAGCAGGGTGGCGGCCTGGTCCAGTCGCGAGGCATAGCTGAACGCGGCGGCAAGCGGTTCGTAGACGTAATGGATCTCGCTCGCGAAGCCTTCGAACATCGCGTCGTAGCGCTGCCGGGCCAGCCCCTCGTCGGCGCGCGCACCGGCGTAATGGACGGGACGCCCGATGACCGCACGATCGAGCCGGTCGAGTTCGCCGCCAGCATGGGCGGCGAACTTCTCCAGGAACATGCGGCCGAGGTCCTCGAACCGGTAGCGCTTGGTGAATACCGAGGCGCTGTCGAAGGCAGGACTTGCGGCGACCGACTTGAAGGACTGCAGGAAGCGGCTGTCGCTGGGATATTCGAGGTATTCGTCAATGGCGTAAGGTCCCGCTTCCACCGCGAGGCCGCCGGGCACGCCTTCTTCTTGCCAGAAGCACAGGGCGGAGCGGAACACCTCTCCGCCGCCGTCGGATCCGCCCAGCGCGACGAGACGCGGCTGCGGCTCGGCATCGAGGGATAGGGCGGCGACGCTGTTGGTGGTGCCGAAATCGATGCCCGCGCCGATGCGCTTGCGAGCGAGGTTCATGGTCGTTGCATGGCCCGATGATGGGAGAGGGACGCGGCTCACGCTCGTGCCCTCGCCCGCAGGGCAGCGTCAAGGGCCTGCCGCCGCGCCGGACGAATTAATCCGCCGCGAACCGGCTGTTGGCGTAAACCGGGTCGCTCCTGCCCCATTCGCCGATGGGCCTCAGGCTGGCATGCATCCCTTCGTCGCGGATTTCGTTCGAAGGCCGGGGGTCGTTCCAGTCAGTGATGACCTGCCGGCGCAGGATGCGCCACTCTCCTTCGCGACGCTCGAGGCGGTCGAGATAGCGGCCGGCCATTACGAACATCGCGTTGTCCGGGGCCAGTCCATGACCGGCAAGGCGGCCGAAGTAGCGGCTTCCGAGCAGGGCCTCGATCATCCCGGCCCGAACCCGGCAGGCGGAATAGAGATAGCTCTCGGCAACGGCGAAATCGCCGGACACCTCGATGTGGATGTTGAGCAGGCAATGCGTGCCCATGGCGAAATACTGCGTGATCTCGCCGATGATGAAGGGCACGAACTCGCTGGCACGGCCGACATAGATGCCGTGGATGTCCTCGCCATCGGGCCAGTACACGGTCTCCATGAGGGCAAGATCGGCGCGGTCGAGGGCACGGCAGTAGCGCGTCAGAACGGCTTCCACGTCGCGCACCGCGACCAGTTCGGCAAGCCGTTCGCGGGCGGAGAGGGCGGGGCTCACGGGCGGTTGGCCCAGACCGGGTCGCCCGGGCCGCGTTGGCCGAGGGGGCGCAGGTTGGCGAACATGCCCTCGTCGAGGATTTCGTTGGAGGGGTGGTTGTCGTTCCAGTCCATCACGACCTTGCGATGGAGAATGCGCCATTCCTCGTCACGCCGCTCGAACTGGTCGAGATAGCGGCCGCCGAAGTAGAAGGTGTGGTGCGCCGGATCGAGACCCTTGCCAGCGAACATTCGCATGTAGCGCGAACCGAAGATTTCCTGTGCCTTGCTTTCCCGTACCTTGTGATAGGCGAAGAGGTAGGTTTCGGTGGCGGCACGGTCGCCCGCGATCTCCATGTGCACGTTCATAAGGCCGTGCATGGTGACCTCGAACCACTCTTGGATTTCGCGCACGATGAAGTCCGCGAAGTCGGCCGCATTGCCGTCGAAGACGCCGTGGCTGTCGGTGCCGTCGGGCCAATAGACGCTGCGCATGAGGTCCACGTCGCAGCGGTCCAGTGCGCGGGAATAGCGGGTGAGAACGGCATAAATGTCGCGTCGCGCGACAAGATCCTCGATCTCGGCATCGGTGACCATAGGGCCTCTCCCATAGCGGTCGGCAGCATGCTTTGGACGCCGATCCATGTGGTAGAGGATAAGGCTTCGATAAAATAAACCAATCGTGATTGTTTATATAATTGCATGGCCGGCAACCAAGGCCCGGCGGAATGTAAGCCCGATCTTAACCATAGATTATGGAATATCGCCTAGTCGCGCCTCTGGATGGGAGGCCGCTTGTGCGTGTCTCGGGACTCAGGGGGAAGATTTCTATGGTTCGTATGGTCAGTCACGTTGCGCTGGTCTGTGCGGCTGTCATGAGCACGCCGGTCATGGCGCAAGAGCAGGCTCCCGGTGCGGCGGATGCCGATGGCGACATCATCGTCACCGCCCGCAAGCGCGAGGAACGCGCGGTCGATGTGCCAATCGCGGTCACCGCGGTCAGCGGCGCGGCGCTGGAGAAGCGCGGCGCGGCCAATCTGGCGGACTTCCTGCAGGAAGCACCCGGTGTCGGCATCTATGACGGTGGTTCGGCGCTGGGCACCAAGATCACGATCCGCGGCATCTCGACCTCGCTGGGTGCCAACGAGAACGGATACTACCTCGATGACCTGCCGTTCACTGGCGTCACCGTGCCGCTCAGCCCGGACGTGCGCGCCTGGGATCTCGACCGCGTCGAAATCCTGCGCGGGCCGCAGGGAACGCTGTTCGGCGAGGGTTCGATGGGCGGCACCGTGCGCATCCTTACGCGCGGCGCTGACCTCGACCAGTGGGAGGCCAAGGGTCTCGGCATGGTCTCGGACACGCGCGGAGGCGGCACCAACGCAGGCGCCAAGGGTGCCTTCAATGCACCTATCGTGCCCGGAGTGCTCGCTGTTCGCGTCGCAGGCACCCATGAACGCTACCAGGGCTGGGTGGACAACAGCAGCACCGGTGCAACCAACGTCAACGATCAGACCTACGATACCTTCCGTGCGAGGCTGCGCTTCGATCCCGTCGACCGCTTGTCGATCACCGGCAGCTACTGGTGGTCGAAGTCGGACTTCCCGGCGGGCGGATCGAGCGCGCGCGACGACGATCAGCAGACGCGCGGCACGGTGCCCTACAGCAAGAGCCGGATGGAGCTTTACGGCGCCACCGCCCGCTATGATCTCGGCGGGGCGGAGCTGTTCTACAGCTACACCCACAGCGATTTCGGGGTGCCGCAGAGCGGCATGTCCTCGATCGGCAGCATCGAGACGAACATCGACATCGCACTCGACGCTCACGAACTGCGCCTTGCCTCGACCGGCGACGGCCCGCTCAAGTGGACCGTGGGCGCCTATGCGCGCGATTCCCAGCGCAACGACACCGTCAAGTTCCCCGCACGCGGCATCGACAACGACGCGCAGATCAACTCGCGCGCCCGCGCCCTGTTCGGCGAGGCGACTTACACGCTGCCCGGCGTGCCCGTCGACCTGACCGCCGGCCTGCGTTATTTCGAGGACCGCCTGCGCGGCTTCGAGGCCAATTCCGGCGTCGTCACCGACCAGCCCGGCGACACCTACAAGTCGTGGAACCCGCGCTTCTCGGTGGCGTGGCACCCGGTGGAGAACACCACGATCTATGCCAGCGCCGCCAAGGGCTTCCGCTCGGGCCAGTTGCAGCCGACGGTGCCGCTGATCCTCGGCCCGATCTACGGCGTGGAGCTGCCGGCCGCGCTCAGCCAGGATTCGATCTGGACTTATGAAGTGGGCGCCAAGGCCGAACTGTGGGAGCGCAGGCTCTCGGTCGAGGCCGCTGTATTCTACAGCGACTGGAAGGACGTGGCGGTCCGCATCCCGATCCCGGGAACGTCCTTCAACGGACTGGTCAATTCCAACGGCACCCACACCAAGGGCGCCGAACTGAGCCTCGTCGCGCAGCCGGTGCAGGGCCTGACGCTCTCGGCGGGCGGGGCCTACGTCGATGCCGAGTACACCGACCCGGTGGCGGGCACTGCCATCGTCAAAGGCTCGGCCGTGGACGACGTGGCGAAGTTCACCGCGAATGCCTCGATCGACTATGCGGCGGCGATAACCGACACCGTGCAGGCGTTCGGCCGCGTGGGCTGGCAGCACAGCTCGCCGCGCCGCAATTCGTCCTACGCCGCGTTCCTGCCGGGCGACACCATCGACCGCGTGGATGCCCGGATCGGCGTCGACTTCGCGCAGTTGACCATCGCCCTGTTCGCCGACAACCTGACCGACGAGAACGGCGCCACCAGCTTCCGCCAGGTGCAGCAGATCGGGCCCACGAGCTTCGACATCACCTCCAACCGCCTGCGTCCGCGCACGCTGGGCGTGGAAGCCAGCTTCCGCTTCGGCGCCCCGGCGCGCTGACCCCTACCCGCCCCGCCGCGAGTCCATCGTGGCGGGGCACTCTTGCGATGCGCGAAGCCCGCGATATATGGTTCATATACGAATCATATATGGAACTTCCCAATGGGCATCGTGAACATCGATGACGACCTGCACGAACAGGTCCGCCGGGCGAGCAAGGTCTCCTGCCGCTCGATCAACGCGCAGGCCGCGTACTGGATCAAGGTCGGCATGCTGTGCGAGACCAATCCCGGCCTCAGCTTCGCCGAGATCATGGAACGCGAACTCAGTTCGGCCGGAGTGCTGCCGCCAACGTTGGGGGTAAGGGCCGCGTGACCAAGACGCCTGAAGAACTGGCGCTGATGGCGCAGGCCGGGCGCCTGCTGGCCTCGGTGTTCGAGATGCTCGACACCGTGCCGCTCATCGGCAAGTCGACGCTCGATATCGATACCCTCGTCGAGCGGTTCATCGTCGATGATCTCAAGTCGCGCCCTGCCAGCAAGGGGCAATACGGCTACGGTTTCGTGCTCAATTCCTCGGTCAACGACGTGGTCTGCCATGGCGTGCCGTCGTCGTCGGACGTGCTGCGCGACGGAGACATCGTCAATTTCGACATCACGCTGGAGAAGGACGGTTTCATCGCCGATTCCAGCAAGACCTACATGGTTGGCAATGTCGATCCGGCAGCGCGCAGGCTGGTCCAGGTCACTTACGAGGCCCTGTGGATGGGCATCCGCACCGTCCGTCCGGGCGCAAGGCTGGGCGATATCGGCGCGGCGATCGAGAAGCACGCCAAGCGCCACGGCTATTCGATCGTGCGCGAATACTGCGGCCATGGCATCGGCCGCGAGATGCACGAGGACCCGCAGATTCTCCACTTCGGCAGGCCGAACACCGGGATGATGCTGCGCGAGGGCATGGTCTTCACTATCGAGCCGATGCTCAATCGCGGGCGCCGCACCGTCTGGACGGAAGACGACGGCTGGACGGTGCGGACGAAGGACGGCTCGCTTTCCGCCCAGTTCGAACATACCGTCGCCGTCACCGCCACCGGCGTATCGGTGCTGACGCTACGCTCGGACGAGCGCGAGATGGTGCGGCGCAGGAAGGCCGCCGCCTAACCCTTTCACCAAACTCGTCATTGCGAGCGTAGCGAAGCAATCCAGGGCGGTTTGCGCGACCCTGGATTGCTTCGCTACGCTCGCAATGACGATGTGATGGTCCGGAGTTACTCCTCCGGCTTGACCCCGTGGCGTTCCAGGAAGCCAAAGATGCTGTTCCACAGGTGCACGCTGATGCGCGGGCCGCGCACGGCGTGGGTCTGCCCGGGATAGAGCATCATCTCGAACGGCGTCGCCTCGCCCTGCATCTTCGCGATGAGGGTGGTGCTGTTTTCGAAGACCACGTTGTCGTCCGACATGCCGTGAATCAGCAGCAGCGGGTCGGCGATCTTCCCGGCATCGTCCAGCGTGTCGGCCTTGCGATAGGCATCGGCGACCTTGCGCGGGTCGCCCATGTAGCGCTCGGTATAATGGGTGTCGTAAAGTTCCCACTTCGTCACCGGCGCGCCGGAGATACCCGCTGCGTAAAGGCCCGGATCGGCCTCCAGCATCTTGAGCGTCATGTAGCCGCCGTAGGACCAGCCGTAAGTCGCGATCTTGGCCGGGTCCACGAAGTCCAGCGTCTTGAGGTATTCGGCCCCGGCGCGCTGGTCCTGCACCTCGACGGTGCCCATGGCCTGATGGATCTGTGATTCGAAGGCCACGCCGCGATTGGCGCTGCCGCGGTTGTCGATCTCGAAGTAGATGTAGCCCTTATCGACGATGGCCTGCGCCAGCGCGCCCTTCCATCCGCGCGTCACCGTCTGCACGTGCGGGCCGCCGTAATGCTCGAAGAACACCGGGTAGCGCTTGCCGGGCTTGAGGGGCGGGGTGATCATCATCCAGTGCAGGTCGGAGCCGTCCGCTGCCTTGATCGTGCCGAACGTTGTCGGTCTATGTCGGGCCATGTAGGGGCCGTAGGGATGCGCGGCGTCGAGCCTGTTCTCCTCCACCCAGGCCAGACGCTTGCCGTTCTCGTCGGCGATGTAGGTCTGCGAAGGCTGCGTCGTCGAGGAACGGGTGACAAGCACCGTCGATCCGTCCCTGCTGCCCGATGCGGCATTGGCCCAGCCTGCCTCGGTCAACTGCTTCGGCGTGCCGGGCTTCGCGATGTCGATGGCATAGAGCTGCGGCGCCAGCACGTCGTCGCGGTTGCCGAGGAACAGCACGCGGCCTTTCGCTTCGTCCACGGAAACCAGCTTGGTCACCATCCACTTGCCAGAAGTCAGCTGCTGCCACTTGCCACCCCGGAAATGATAGAGGTGCCCGTAGCCGTCGCGCTCGGACCACCAGACGAGGCTGCCATCCTTCAGGAAACGGTAGTTGTCGGTGAGGTTGACCCAGCTGCCCCTGGCCGCCTCTTCGGTGAACAGGACGCGGCTCTTGCCGGTCGCGGGATCGACCGCCAACATGTCGAGGCGGGTCTGCTCGCGGTTCTGGCGCTGGACGTAGAGCGTGCGCCCGTCGCGCGCCCAGTTGACGCGGGCGAGGTAGATGTCGCGGTCGGGGCCGAGGTCCACTTCGACGCGGCCGCTGCCGTCCGGCTTCATGACATGGAGCGAGACGAGGGCGTTGGTCGTGCCTGCTGCCGGGTAGCGCTGCTGGTAAGTGTGCGTGCCTTCGGCGCCGATCGCCGTGCGGGTGACCACGCCGACCGGCGCTTCGTCATAGCGCTCGACGGCGATGAGCCTATCGTCGGGCGACCACCAGTAGCCGTCCATGCGCGCCATTTCCTCCTGCGCGACGAACTCGGCCTCGCCCCAGTGGACGGTGTCGGCGGTTTCCTTCGGGGTGATCGGCTTGTGCTCGGTCCCGCCGAGCGGGCCAACGTAGAGCCGCCCGTCGCGCACGAACGAGACGTAGGCGCCCCTCGGGCTCAGCGCGGCGTTCAACTCGTCCTCGGGGGAGTCGGTCAGGCGGCGCACAGACCCGTCGATCCCGGCGAGGTAGAGGTCGCCGTCGAGCGGGACCAGCACGGCATCGCCGCCCTCGGTCCACTCGTAGGAGATGATGCCCTTGAGGCTGCCGACGCGCTGGCGTTCGCGCTGCATCTTCTCCGCCTCGCTCAGCGCGCGGCCGGAGCCGAGCTTGAGGGAATCGACCAGCATGCGCCATTCGCCATTGCGGCGGTCGTAGGCCCACAAGTCGTAGCGGTCCTTGTCCTCGGCGCGGCCGCGCAGCAGCGTGATGTAGCGTCCGTCCGGAGAGACCTTGACCGCGCGCGGCTGCGGTCCATCCAGCGAGGGGCTGGCGAAGACGCGGTCGAAGGTCAGGTCTGGTACGGTTTCGGGCATGGCGGAAGCGCTCCGTTCGGCGGGGGCGGCAAAGGCGGGAAGGGCGGCAGAAGGCAGCGCGGCGAGGATGCAGGCGCTCAGCAGATGGGCTCTGTTCATGTCCTATGTCCTAATGACAGGTCCGTGCGAGGGAAAGCCATTGGCGCTGCCCCCGGCATTTCTTATGTGGAGCGTCATGCGCTTACCGGTCGGCGGGGAGACCACAGTTTGAAGAAGACGTTGGCGGTGGGCCTGTCGATGGGGCTGCTTGCGCTGGCCTGTGCCGGAAGCGCGCGTGCGCAGGACAACGCATGGGCACCGCGCGCCCGCGCGGCTGCGTCCTATCTCGACGGGCAGTGGGGCAAGCCGGACGGCTGGGCGCAGAGCGAGGCGTGGCAACGCTTCGTGATCGTCGATGCCCTGCTTGACCATGCGCGCCGCACCGGGGACGATCGCTGGAACACGCGTGTCTCGGCAGCGGTGCGTAATCGCTCCGGGCTCTATCTCAACGACGACGACTTGTGGGCGGTGATCGCCAACGTTCACGCCTGGCAGGTCGATCGCGATCCCGAATTGCTCGACTATGCCAGCACGACCTATCGGCGCATCGTCACCAGCTATTGGGACGACCGCTGCGGCGGCGGCATCTGGTGGGACCGCAAGCGGACGTACAAGAACGCGATCACCAACGAACTCCTGCTCTACGCCTCGACGCAGCTTTACCTTGCGACCGGCGAGGCGAGCTATCGCGACTGGGCCTTGCGGACATGGGCGTGGTTCGAAGGATCGACGATGATCGACGGCGACGGCTTGGTGAACGACGGCCTCGATGCCGCCTGCCGTAATAACGGCCAGCCCCGTTTCACGTACAACCAGGGTGTGCTGCTGGGGGGCTTGAGCGATCTCACCCGCATCACCGGCGATGTACGCTATCGTGCGCTGGCGATCAGGACGGCGCTCGCGGCTACCCGCAAGCTGTCCACACCCGGCGGCATTCTGCGCGAGCCGGTGCCCTCGATCGGTGCGGACGG